>CAUQNI010000026.1:0-18430 GCA_963519555.1 uncultured bacterium | reverse complement strand
TGTGTCAATTCCTGTTGCAGAAGTGGTGGATAAGCATCCAGAAGTCTTGGAAATCTTAGTAGAGCTGGGTTTTAAACCTCTAGCAAATCCCTTGATGCGCAATACCGTCGGGCGCAAAGTATCGCTTAAGCAGGGTTCTAAGCTTGAAGGAACTCCTATGGATAAGATTGTTCGTACGCTGGAAGCAAATGGCTACGAAGTGATTGGATTAGACTAATGGCAGATGAACGGATTCATGTCCTACGGGACATTTTGTTAGAATTGCATAATGGCGCCTCTCCTGAGTCGGTTCAGGAGCGCTTTGATGCGACCTTTACAGGTGTTTCAGCTATCGAGATTTCCCTTATGGAGCACGAGCTGATGAACTCAGACTCAGGTGTTACCTTTGAAGATGTTATGGAGCTCTGTGATGTCCATGCCAACCTTTTTAAAAATGCTGTTAAGGATGTCGAAGTTGCAGATACCGAGCACCCAGGTCACCCAGTTCGGATTTTCAAAGAAGAAAATCTAGCCCTCCGTGCGGCCTTGATTCGCATTCGGAGATTGTTGGATACCTATAAGTCTATGGAAGATGAAGAAATGCTGGTGGAGATGCGTAAGGGCTTGGTGCGTCAGATGGGACTTTTGGGGCAATTTGACATCCATTACCAACGTAAAGAAGAACTCTTCTTTCCTATCATGGAGCGTTATGGGCACGATTCGCCTCCCAAAGTTATGTGGGGAGTGGATGACCAGATTAGGGAACTCTTTCAAACAGCTTTAGCGACAGCCAAGTCACTACCAGAAGTGTCGATTAGCACTGTAAAGGAAACTTTTGAAGCCTTTGCGACAGAGTTTGAAAGTATGATTTTCAAGGAAGAGTCCATCCTTCTCATGATTCTCCTTGAGTCCTTCACCCAAGATGACTGGCTTCAGATTGCGGAGGAGAGTGACGCCTATGGCTATGCCATCATCCGTCCGTCTGAGAAATGGGTGCCAGAACGTCAGCGCTTTGTTGAAGAAAAGATTGAAGAGGAGCCTGTACAGTTAGATACGGCAGAAGGTCAAGTTCAACAAGTGATCAATACGCCAGAAGGACAGTTCACCATTACCTTTACTCCTAAGGAAAAGGAAGCAGTGCTGGACCGTCATAGTCAACAGGCTTTTGGCAATGGCTATCTTTCAGTCGAGCAGGCCAATCTCATCCTCAATCACCTCCCTATGGAGATTACCTTTGTCAATAAAGACGACATTTTTCAGTATTACAATGATAATACGCCAGCTGACGAGATGATTTTCAAACGGACGCCGTCCCAAGTTGGGCGCAATGTCGAACTCTGTCATCCGCCTAAGTACTTGGACAAGGTCAAGACCATCATGAAGGGTCTTCGTGATGGGGTCAAGGACAAATATGAGATGTGGTTCAAGTCTGAGTCGCGAGGTAAGTTTGTCCACATCACCTACGCTGCAGTCCATGATGAGAACGGAGAATTCCAAGGAGTGCTGGAGTATGTTCAGGATATCCAACCCTACCGAGAGATTGATACGGACTATTTCCGTGGATTAGAATAAGGAGAAAAAATGAGTTACGAACAAGAATTTATGAAGGAATTTGAAGCCTGGGTTAATACTCAAATCATGATCAACGACATGGCGCACAAGGAAAGTCAAAAAGTCTACGAAGAAGACCAAGACGAACGTGCCAAAGATGCTATGATTCGCTACGAAAGCCGCTTGGATGCTTATCAGTTCTTGCTTGGGAAATTTGATAATTTCAAAGCAGGTAAGGGATTCCATGATTTGCCAGAAGGCTTGTTTGGTGAGCGGAATTATTAAACGAGATAGATTCTTGATTTTTTACTAAAATCTTGATAGAATATTTATATTAAATCCTTGTCAGAACAGGGGTTTTTTATTGAAAGGATTTTATCATGTCAAAGAAACTCAATCGTAAAAAACAATTACGAAATAGCCTCCGTCGCGCAGGTGCCTTTTCAAGTACTGTGACTAAGGTTGTAGAAGAGACAAAGAAAGTCGTCAAACGTGCAGAGCAGTCAGCAAGCGAAGCTGGTAAGGCTGTTTCTAAAAAAGTTGAACAAGCAGTAGAAGCTACCAAAGAGCAAGCTCAAAAAGTAGCCAATTCTGTAGAAGATTTTGCAGCAAACTTGGGTGGGCTTCCACTTGACCGTGCCAAAACTTTCTACGACGAAGGAATTAAGTCTGCTTCAGATTTCAAAAACTGGACTGAAAAAGAACTCCTTGCCTTGAAAGGAATCGGCCCAGCCACCATCAAGAAATTGAAAGAAAATGGCATCAAGTTCAAGTAATTTTTCTTGTGCCTTGCATTTCCGAAAAAATCTTGCTACAATAGAGCCATTAGAGGTGTTTTGAATCCCGCATTTTACAGAAAGTGGCGGCGCTGAGAAGTCCACAAATGTGTCAAAATTAGTTGCTAATGGATGAAAAATTGAAATAAAAGTGTCTTTTTGTTTTAAAGACGAGAGTTGCGGGCAACTGCCCGAAATTGGGTGGTACCGCGGATAAACACATTCGTCCCTGTCATGTAGATGGCAGGGGCATTTTTTGTGTCTTAGGCAAAGGGGGTTGTTATGAAACAATCATTTAAAACTAATAAACTATACTATGGCTTTCCTGTTTTTATTTTAGGATATCAAGATCAGAATTTTGGCTATAACATCACGACCTGTAGTTCCTCTTATAGTCTAGGAGATTGGATTGTGATTGGGGTCGTTGCGAGAGAGAATGTCGCAGAGCAAATTAAACATTATCAAAAATTTACTGTGAATATCCCTGATGAAAATCTCATGCTCGAGATGGAGCAGGCTGGTTTTATCAGTCATCAGGAGAAATTGGAACGTTTGGGAGTGCATTATGAAATTTCTGAACGAACTCAGGCACCGATTTTAGAGGATTGTCCAGTCGTTTTGGATTGTCAGGTAGATAGGATTGTTGAGGAAGAGGGAATTTGTCATATTTTCGCTAAGATTGTTGAGCGACTTGTTGACCCAGAACTTTTGGATGAAAAGGGACATTTTAGAAATGAACTGTTTGCCCCAACCTATTTCATGGGAGATGGATATCAGCGCGTCTATCGTTATCTGGACAAGCGTGTAGATATTAAGGGGAGCTTCATCAAAAAAGCGAGGAAGAAGGATGACAAGAGCTGAGTTACCAGAAAGAATCGAGACGGAGCGTCTGGTCTTGCGAGTCCGTACAGTGGCTGACGCCGAGGAGTGAGTGGGAGGTGATTTGATGCATCTTTTCATCATTGGTGCTCCGGCATCAGGAAAAATGACCATTGGTCAAGAACTATCTCGACTGACGGATTCTACCCTCTTTTATAACCATCAGGCTATCGATTTTGCACTAGAAATCTATCAGGATTATACCGAGGAGATGTGGGAATTTATTCGTGGAATGACCTTTTCTTTCCTTGGAGCAAGTGCTAGGAATCAGCGGTCGGTGATTTTAACAGACGTGATTGATTTTTCAAATCAGTACCAGTTGCTGTATTTGAAGCAAATTCAGGATTTGTTGGATGGCTATCATCAAGAGATTCTTTTTGTTGAATTGGAAACAAGTTTTGAAGAGCGCTTACGTCGAAATCAAACGGAGAATCGATTAAAGCACAAACCCTTAAAACGACATATTGAGGTATCTGAAAGAGAAATTTTAGAAACCACTAAAACACTTCAATTAAATTCCTCACATCAACCCAATGAGTTGCACCACTACTTTAAAATAAATAATACGAATCTGTCTGCAGAAGAGGTTGCTAAGCAGATTCAAGATAAAATGAATACAATAGAGAAAGGACAAACACATGTCTAAAGAACTTTCACCTAAATACAATCCAGCCGAGGTTGAGGCTGGTCGTTACCAAAAATGGCTTGATGCCGATGTTTTCAAGCCTTCAGGCAATCAAAAGGCTAAGCCTTATTCTATCGTCATTCCACCACCAAACGTAACTGGGAAACTTCACCTTGGTCACGCTTGGGACACGACTCTTCAGGATATCATCATCCGTCAAAAACGTATGCAAGGATTTGATACGCTTTGGCTTCCAGGGATGGACCACGCTGGGATTGCCACTCAGGCTAAGGTTGAGGAGCGCTTGCGTGGTGAGGGTATTAGCCGTTACGACCTCGGTCGTGAAAAATTCCTAGATAAAGTCTGGGAATGGAAAGACGAATATGCCACTACTATCAAGGAACAATGGGGCAAGATGGGGCTCTCTGTAGACTACTCTCGTGAGCGTTTCACTCTTGACGAAGGTTTGTCAAAAGCTGTTCGCAAGGTTTTTGTGGACCTTTACAAGAAAGGTTGGATCTACCGTGGTGAATTCATCATCAACTGGGACCCAGCAGCTCGCACAGCTCTTTCTGATATCGAGGTAATCCACAAGGACGTCGAAGGTGCCTTCTACCACATGAACTACATGTTAGAAGACGGCTCACGCGCCCTTGAAGTGGCGACAACTCGTCCTGAGACTATGTTTGGGGACGTTGCGGTTGCGGTCAATCCAGAAGACCCACGCTACAAGGACTTGATTGGTAAAAATGTTATCCTTCCAATCGCTAATAAACTCATCCCAATCGTTGGAGATGAGCACGCAGATCCTGAGTTTGGTACTGGTGTCGTGAAAATCACACCTGCCCACGATCCAAACGACTTCTTGGTTGGTCAACGTCACAACTTGCCACAAGTCAACGTCATGAACGACGACGGAACCATGAATGACTTGGCTTTTGAATTTGCAGGTATGGACCGTTTTGAAGCTCGTAAGGCAGTCGTTGCTAAGTTGGAAGAAATCGGTGCCCTCGTTAAAATCGAAAAACGTGTTCACAGTGTTGGTCACTCAGAGCGTACAGGTGTAGTGGTTGAGCCACGCTTGTCTACTCAATGGTTCGTCAAGATGGACCAATTGGCCAAGAATGCCATTGCCAACCAAGACACAGAGGACAAGGTCGAATTCTACCCACCTCGTTTCAACGATACTTTCCTCCAATGGATGGAAAATGTCCACGACTGGGTAATCTCTCGTCAGCTCTGGTGGGGTCACCAAATCCCTGCTTGGTACAATGCTGAGGGTGAAATATATGTCGGCGAAGAAGCTCCAGAAGGTGACGATTGGACTCAGGACGAAGACGTCTTGGATACGTGGTTCAGTTCTGCCCTTTGGCCATTCTCTACTATGGGCTGGCCTGATGTTGACTCAGAAGACTTCAAACGTTACTTCCCAACTGCAACCTTGGTAACAGGTTACGACATCATCTTCTTCTGGGTGTCTCGTATGATTTTCCAATCCTTGGAATTCACTGGTCGTCAACCATTCCAAAACGTCCTTATCCACGGTCTTATCCGTGACGAGCAAGGACGTAAGATGTCTAAGTCACTCGGTAACGGGATTGACCCGATGGATGTTATCGAGAAATACGGTGCTGATGCCCTTCGCTGGTTCCTTTCAAACGGTTCTGCACCAGGGCAAGACGTGCGCTTCTCTTACGAGAAAATGGATGCTTCATGGAACTTCATTAATAAAATCTGGAACATCTCTCGCTACATCCTCATGAACAATGAAGGATTGACCCTTGAGCAAGCAACGACCAATGTAGAAAAAGTTGTTAACAAGGAAGCTGGAAATGTCACAGACCGCTGGATTCTCCACAACCTCAATGAAACGATCGGAAAAGCAACTGCCAACTTTGACAAGTTTGAGTTTGGTGTAGCTGGCCACATCCTCTACAACTTCATCTGGGATGAATTTGCGGACTGGTATGTTGAGTTGACCAAGGAAGTCCTTTATAGCGATAATGAAGAAGAGAAAGTCATCACACGTTCTGTTCTCCTTTATACTTTGGACAAGATCCTTCGTCTCCTTCACCCAATCATGCCATTCGTGACAGAGGAAATCTTTGGACAAATCTCAGAAGGCTCTATCGTTACAGCAGAATACCCAACTGTTAACCCAGCCTTTGAAGACCTTGCGGCTCACACTGGTGTGGAAAGCCTCAAAGACTTGATCCGTGCTGTTCGTAATGCGCGTGCGGAAGTAAACGTAGCACCAAGCAAGCCAATCACCATCCTTGTTAAGACAAGCGATAGCGACTTGGAAGCCTTCTTTAACAGCAATGTCAACTACATCAAACGCTTTACAAATCCAGAACACTTGGAAATCGCATCAACCATCCCTGCACCTGAACTCGCTATGTCAAGCGTCATTACAGGAGCAGAAATCTACTTGCCACTGGCAGACCTCCTCAATGTCGAAGAAGAATTAGCTCGTCTCGATAAAGAACTGGCTAAATGGCAAAAAGAACTGGATATGGTCGGTAAGAAGCTCTCTAACGAACGCTTCGTAGCCAATGCCAAACCAGAAGTCGTCCAAAAAGAACGCGACAAACAAGCCGACTACCAAGCTAAATACGTCGCGACCGTCGCACGTATTGATGAGATGAAGAAGTTGGTGAAATAAACATAGAAACACGGTGATGAGCCGTGTTTTTTGGTATAATGGAGACTGAGAATATTTTTTGAAAAAGGGTAAGAAATGATAGAAGTTGTAGATTTATTTTCTGGTGCTGGAGGATTGACTTTTGGCTTTCAGAAGACAATTAAAAATAATAAATTTGTTTCCAGAAATGACTTTAACATTAGATTTGCAAATGAATTCAATCATGATGCAGCAGAAGCTTTCAGACAAAATTATCCTAGAGTTACTATGATTGAGGAAGACATTGCTAATATAGATGAACAATTTTTAAAATCCAAAGGAATCAGTTCAAAAAGAGTTGATATAGTTATTGGTGGCCCACCTTGTCAGTCCTTTAGTACGGTTGGCAAGAGACAGTATGATAAGAGAGCAAAAATGTATCGTGAATATAGAAGGATACTTTCATTTATCCAACCTAAAATGTTTGTTTTTGAAAATGTTTATGGTTTGCTAACCATGAAAAACGAGCAAAATGGCCCAATTATTCGAAATGTAAAAGAAAGTTTTAAAGATTTATCTAGCTTTGGAGATGTTCATGGATATAGCGTTTATACAGAATTACTTAATGCTAAGGATTACGGTGTTCCACAAAATAGAGAACGCGTCTTTTTGATTGGTGTAAGAAATGATTTAAATATTGAGTTTGAATGGAGTTTTCCAGAAAAGTGTACTTCTGAAAATCCCTTCAATTTAAGAGATGCTATTGGAGATTTACCTAGTTTAGGAAATAATGACAGAGCGGACCAATATGTGGAAGATCCACAAACAGATTATCAAATTTTAATGAGAGGTAATCAAGAACAATTATTTAATCATGTAAGTCGTAATCATGGACAAAGATTGCAGAAAATTATGGCTGCACTTAAGGAAGGACAAGGTAAGAATGATATAAATAGAATGGTAGAAGATGGCTTGTTAGATAGAGCACTTTATTTAACTTCAGGATATAGTAATACTTACGGTAGATTGTGGTGGGATAGACCTTCAACGACCATAACAAACAATTTATCAACTCCATCTTCCTTACGGTGCATTCATCCCAGTCAAAATAGAGCTTTGACTGCAAGGGAAGGTGCAAGAATACAGTCTTTTCCAGATAATTATAAGTTTGTCGGAGGTCTACAAGCAATTAATACCCAGATTGGTAATGCTGTTCCTCCAATTTTAAGTATTCATTTAGCTAATAGAATAAAAGATTTCTTTGAAGAAAATAATTTGTAAAAAGGAATTAATATGTCAGAAAAAAATACAATACAGTTCAATTTTTCATACTATGCTTTAAATTTACTTGGTAAACAAATGTATACTAATAGATGGAGTGCTATTTCTGAACTTGTAGCAAATGGATTAGATGCTGGTGCAACAAATGTAAAGTTATATATTAATTCTATTAATAAGAAAAAATCTATTTTGGAGATAATAGATAATGGAAGTGGCATGTCTTATAATGACTTGGCTACAAAATATGCATTAATAGGCAGGAATAAGCGTTTGTCTGAAAATGAATTGTCAGATAAAATTAAAGGACGCAAGGGGATAGGTAAACTAGCTACGTTGTTTCTATCTAAAAAGTACTATATCGTTTCAAAAAAAGCTGGTGTCACAACTGCCTGGATGTTAGATTCAACTGATAAAAATGATAATGATGTTCCAGAACTAATAAGAGTAGATGCTTCAGAAGTTGGGATTGAAAATAGAGAATTATGGGAACAATATGATACAGGAACTCTTGTTAAATTAGTTGATGTAAATATGTCAGGATTTGCTGAGACAAAATTCGAATCTTTAAAACTTCGCTTGGCCGATTACTATCTTTTAGATAATATTAATGCAAGTATAGAAGTAGCCTATATTACTGATTCTCGAAAAAGAGAAACATTTGAAAAAGTAGAGAAAAAAATAGCGTTCAAAAACTTTTTTGCCTTTTTTGAAAATGATTTAGAAAATAATTTATCCCATAAGTTATCGAAAAGTGTATTAATTCCAAATAGTAAATATGAAGACTTTAGGACCAAACGAAGGGATGTTGTCAAATTTTCAAAAGAAGATTTTAAAAATATAGAAGGTAGAGAAAGGTTCATAACTACTTCTGGAAAATCTAAGTTTTTTCCTTATGAATTAAAAGGTTGGATTGGTATCCATTCGACAATAAATACAAATGAGGCTAAGCAAAATGATCCAAATTTTGTAAAAAATGATGTTCATAAACCTAATAGGTTAAAATTATATGTCCGTGATAAGTTAGCAGTGGAAAATTTTCTTGAGTATTTAGATAATACTCAAGCAATGAGAGTCTATTTAGAAGGAGAAATATCCTTCGATATCTTGGATAATGATGAACTTGAAGATATTTCAACATCCTCTCGTGAAGGATTTTCAAGAGAAGATGAACGAGTTAAGCTACTAATTAATATTTTGAAACCAATTATTAGTAAATTGATTAGTGAAAGAAATAAAATTGCTACGCAAATTAGTGCTGAAGATCGCATGGAAGATGAACTAAGACTCGAAAAAGAGAGGGAAGAACGAAGAAAAGAAAGAGAGGCTCGCAGGCAAGAAGAAAGAGAAAAAAGAATAGCTGAACAAAAGGCTGAGATACTGGAACAAAAAAATGAACACTTGATAGAAGCAAATGCTCAATTAGAAACACAAAATACTATTCAAAAAGTAATGCTACAAGAAAAAGATCCAGAAAAACAGGAATTATTTGTCCATGAATTAAATACAATCAGCGATAATTTGGTTTATACTATTAGTGATCTAGCTGAAGATTTTCGAAAAACTAAAGAATATGATAGGGTCAGTGAATATATTATTGATTTCAAAAGAAGTGCGGATCGTCTTAGTACTATAAAAAGACAGTTTTTGAAATTAGGTACATATGATCTAATAGGTAAGCAACTAATTGATATTAAGTCATATTTAAAGAGCTATCTTAAGGTTAGCCCGCATAGAAAAAAGATTATTGATGAAATAATTCCTGGAGAATTTGGAAGAGAAATAGATGTTTTTGAGTTTGCAATTTTAGTAGACAATTTAATTTCAAATGCTATTGATAACAATGCAACTTTTATTAATTTTTCTTTTTTAGATAATGAAAATAAATTAATTATTAGCTCAGACACAGCACCAATAAAGGTAGAACCGATTGAAAATATATTTGACCTAGGAGTCAGTTCAAAAAATTTTGGGACAGGTGTCGGATTATACTTGGTTAAAGAAATTTGCGACGAGTATAATTGGAAAATAGATGTATCTCAAGATGCAACAAATGTAAATTTTGAAATAAAAATGGAGTAATCGAAATTGAGAAATGAAGTGAGAGTGATTTGGTTAGAAGATTCTATAAGAGGTGCAAATAAGAGGCCTCATGAGAGTAGAGTTAAAGCAGTAAAAGAACACATAGAATCTAAGGGATATCAACCTAATATCGAAGTTGTTACTAATATTAGTGAAGCAAAACGCTTATTGACGATAAGAGGTGGAGAAGAACGATATGACTTTTTTATTTCTGACTTTGATTTAGGGGGAGGAACAGATGCTGAAAAGGGATTAGACTATTTAGTTGAAGTGAGAAAATCAAAAAATTATAAGCGTTTTTTTGTATTATATTCTCGAAATGAGTATTCTACGATCTCTCAAAAAGTTGTTGAAAAATTACAAGATGAGGAGAATATTAATCTATTTACTAATTTTTCATTTATATCTGTTGCGACAGATGATAAGTACACGATTAAACATATTGAGCAGAAATTTAAAGAGTCTATAGATATTGGATTAGCAAGATGGGACGAATTAAACGCTATTCGAGGAATGTATATGTGTGAACATGCTGAGATCGAATATCATTTAAGGGGAAAAGGGATATCCGGTAATTATGAAGAACAGATAGGTTATTTTTGTACAAAAGAGAATATTTCTAAAGATATTCAAACATTGTGGAATGAACAAAGAAAGATTCGAAACGCTTTAGCACATGTTAGGGAAGCATTTGATCATAGAAAAAAATGCTTCTATATTGTATCTAATGAAGATTCTAGGATAAAAATATTTGAAAATGATTTAGATACACACAGAAGTAAGTTAAGAGATTTGAGAGAGAAATTGAATCTTTAGAAAGTAGCTTACTACACAACAAACCCTCTAAGTTCGAACCGCTCTGAGAAGTACAACATTGCAGCATTCTTCTCAGGTGTTGGGAAATTGAGTTTGGATTTGAACAGATCAACGAGTTCAGAGTGGTGTATACCAATGAATTTGATAATTATGTGCGCAAGATTTATTCGTTTAATCAAACCATTCGTCCAACGGACATTTCAGATGAGTGCATGGAATCTTGAATATAACTTTTTCATTATGTCTCTTCATAGCACTTATTGTGAAGGATTTTTATAATTTACGCCAATTCCATACTCATTTCACCATTTACCGATGACACAGAAAAACAATTGAAAGGATATTTCTATGCAACCAACTTACAACATTGACAATCCAAACTTGTCTTATGAAGCTAAGCGTGACTTATGGCGGATAGGTTTTGGTCTGCAGAAAGTTGACAATCTAGTGCCATCAGAGTATATGGAATCTTTGGCTGAGAAACAGTCCCGGGGTGAACTGACTTACGAGCAGGTTTATGAAGATGCAACAAATTATCATCATACTATCGATGCAAGTACGGAGGAGGCAGACTTGGTTTCTTTGCGTATCGTGGAGTTATTATCTCGAAGAGGCTTTAGCTTCAGTCCTGCGACCTTACTTGCTATTCATAAGGAGTTGTTTCAAGATATATTTGAATCCTCTATTCCAGTGGGGCAATTTCGTCAGACTAATATCACAAAGAATGAACCTGTTTTGAATGGTGAAAGTGTTGTGTACTCTGATTACTCCATGATTCAAATGACCTTGGATTATGATTTTAATCAGGAAAAACAAGTTGCATATGCGACACTAACTCAGGTGGATGTGGTTAAAAAAATCCAGCATTTTATTTCAGGAATCTGGCAGATTCATCCATTTCGCGAAGGAAATACTCGGACGGTAACGGTATTTTTGATTCAGTATCTTCGTGAGTTTGGTTTTGATATTGATAATACACCATTTCAACAACATTCCAAGTATTTTCGTGATGCCTTAGTATTAGATAATGCAAAGATTTTACAGCGACGTCCTGAGTTTTTAACAGCTTTTTTTGAAAATCTCTTGCTCGGTGGTCAAAATGATCTGTCATCAGAAAAGATGTATCTAGAACTCGATCTTTAAAAATCCTAATACTGAGTAAACATTGAATTTTAGGCAAAAATGAAGTAAATATTCCTACAAGAAAACGCATATCATCAAAGAATTTAGGTCGCTTGATAATATGTGTTTTTTTAATTTTATAGATTGCTCGTTTAAACTCTATTTATCTCGTACTTTCAGTGCTATTCGGATTTTATTTTCGTGTACAATTTCAGCCATTCTTGTTATAATCAGCCTATAGGAATCAAGGAGGTGATTGTTATGGCTGTTTTTGTGTCTTTGGATGGAATTGTGGTAGAAGTACTTGATGTCTTTTCTTCTTTTAATGGGGATAGTGAGTTTTTCTTGTGTAAACGTCTTAAAGACAAGAGCCAGTTTATTATGGAACGCTCTCAGTTCGAGGAGATGTTCCAACTTCAAAGTAGTCACTTGACGACGCAAGAAAAATTACAATTGTTTACCTCCGTGTTTGCTGGCCGTTATGATGTTTATGCTAAGAGTTTTATCAATGATCAAGGGAAAATCCAGTATTTTCCATCTTATGATTATGGTTGGAAGCAGTTGCCACCTGAAAAACGGAGTTTCCAGACATTGACGAATTCCGTTTTGAAATCTCATTTTCGTGGTGAGACAGCTATCGGTATCTTTCCTATGCACTTAGATGATAGCTGTTATTTTTTGGTACTGGATTTGGATGAAGGAGATTGGAAAGAAGCCGGTTTAACCATTCGAAGAATAGCCAGGGAACGCCAGATGGAAGCCCATCTAGAGATTTCTCGTTCGGGTCAAGGACTCCATATTTGGTTCTTCTTTGAGGAAGCGATTCCGAGTCGAGAGGCTCGCTTGTTTGGAAAGAAACTGTTAGAATTGGCTATGCAGGAAAGTATGCAACTGTCCTTTGATTCTTTTGATCGCATGTTTCCAAATCAGGATGTTCTTCCGAAGGGTGGATTTGGTAATTTGATTGCCTTGCCTTTTCAAGGAGATGCTTATCACCAAGGGCGAACGGTCTTTGTGGACGAACATTTTCAACCTTATGAAGACCAATGGAGGTATTTACAAGAAATTCAGAGGGTTTCAACTGCTAAAGTGGCACTGTTAATCCAAGAGGAGTTAGGCAAGCAAGAATTGGATAAGGAGTTGCAGATCGTCTTATCCAATACTATCCAACTTGAAAAATCGTCTGTGACACCCAAGACACTGTTTTTCTTGAAAAATATGGCTTCATTTTCTAATCCCGAATTTTATTTAAAACAGGCGATGCGACAGCCAACCTATCAAATTCCTGAGCGAATGTATTTATTTGGAGAATCCGATCATTATTTATGGCTGCCAAGAGGCTTGCTATATCCATTGCAAGATAAATTTAAGCAGGTATCTGTGGAAGATAGGAGAAAGGTACAAAGGTCTATTAGAGTGGAATTTAAGGGAGAACTCACTTTTGAGCAAGAGTTAGCCCTGGCAGATATGATTTCCAAAGAAAATGGTTTACTCCATGCGGAGACTGGTTTTGGGAAGACCGTTTTAGGTGCTGCTCTCATCTCTGAAAGGAAGACCAAAACAATTATTCTAGTCCATAATAGGCAACTCTTAGACCAATGGCTGGATCGTTTAAACCATTTTTTGACTTTCGAAGAGGAAGAAGCTACCCGTTATACGGCATCAGGCCGTGAAAAGGTAATAGGCTATGTTGGGCAGTACGGTGGGACTAAGAAATGGCTGAGTAAACTGGTTGATGTTGTTATGATTCAATCTCTATTTAAGTTGGAAAATAGTCAAAGTCTTTTGGATGAGTATGAGATGATGATTGTGGATGAGTGTCATCATGTCTCTGCCTTGATGTTTGAAAAAGTTGTTGCTCAGTTTAGAGGGAAGTATCTTTACGGTTTGACGGCTACGCCTGAGCGTAAGAATGGTCATGAGCCTATTGTTTTTCAGAGAATTGGTGAGATACTCCATGCTGCTGATAAGAGGGAGACGGATTTTAAACGGCAATTGCAACTAAGATTCACTTCCTTTGGTCATTTGGAAATTGAAAAGACCAAAGCAAGTAATTTTATACAGCTTAGTGATTGGATTGCTACAGACTCAGCTAGGAATCAGATGATTCTCAAGGATATTCTAGACCAAGTGGCAGAAGGTCGGAATATCTTGGTTCTAGTCAATCGAATTCAACAGATAGATGTCTTTGAAAAGTTATTGAAAGAGAAAGAGGTTGATGACTGTTACATTATTAGCGGAAAAACCAAAGTCCGAGAGAGAACAAGTTTACTGGAGATGTTAGAACAGCTAGATAAAGGGTTTGTATTGTTGTCAACTGGAAAATACATTGGCGAAGGTTTTGACTTGCCTCAGCTAGATACGCTTATCTTGGCAGCACCCTTTTCTTGGAAAAACAATTTGATTCAGTACGCAGGTCGGATTCATAGAAACTACAAGGATAAGTCTTTGGTGCGGATTTTCGATTATGTGGATATTCATGTTCCTTATTTAGAAAAGATGTTTCAGAAACGACAAGTAGCTTATCGAAAGATGGATTATCGTGTGATTGAAGGTGAGGAGAAACAATTCGTTTATGTTGATAGTAGATATGAGAAGGTGTTGAGGGAGGACTTAGCAGAGGAAAGACAGGAGTGTCTGCTTATTTTACCTTATGTGCACCAGACAAAACTGATGAATTTTATAAAAGAATTTAGGATTAGTCAAATTGAGATATGTATACCAGAGACGGTTGCAAATAAAGCATGGCTAGACCAGTTGAAGAGCACGAAGATTAAAGTGTCTTTCACTCAATCAAAAATAGTCACGCCTATTCTTTTGGTAAACAAGACCATTGTTTGGTATGGTGCAATGCCATTATTAGGGAAGGTAGATGAAATGACCATATTACGTTTGGAATCAGCTAGTATAGTTTCTGAAATAGTGGCAGGTTTACGATAGAGAAAATTTTTAAAAATTTCTATGTATGCTTTCCAGTTGAAAGAACGAGAAGTCTTGATAGGTCAACGACTCAATGAACTGGAAATCAACGGAATTCGTTTGACTAAGTTTCAAAATGGCGAAATCGGTATTGAATTTATCTGGATTGATACTGAAAATCCACCAAGCGATGCCATCGGCTGGGTAGCAAAGAAATAGAAAGTTCGCTGTTTTTTTGTTTAGTGTTTTACAGTTTTTTCTTGACAAGTCTTTCTTTTTTATGGTATTCTTTTATGCAACAAGTGTTGCGCAACAAATGTTGCGCGAAAGGAGTCTTATGCCACCAAAGGTTAAATTTAGTAAAGAGGCTATCATTGGGACAGCTTTACAATTGGTGAGAGAAGAGGGCATGGCTAGTTTGACGGCTCGAGCATTAGCGGAGCAACTGGGAGCCACACCAAGAGTCATTTTTGGGCAATTTGCCAATATGGCCGAGTTACAAGCAGAGGTTATTGGTGCTGCGGAAATGGTAGTGGTGGAGTATATTCGTAAGGCCTTAGAAGATGAGAAGCCTTTTCGATCCGTCGGAGTTACTTATATCCTTTTCGCCTCAAAAGAACCCCAACTCTTTCAATTGCTTTTCCAAAATCCCAGTAAAGATCCGATTCGTCGCTTTCAAGATTTTCTTCCCATGAAGGATCATAGTTACCAATTGGTTCTGGATTCAATCGTCGCAGACTATCCTTTGAATGTAGAGGAGGCTGGTCGCTTGTACCAGCATCTATTTATCTACTCGCACGGGATGGCCTCAATAGTTGCTTCTTGCATTTATCAATTCAGCATGGAAGAAGTGATTGGATTACTGACAGAGGTTTGTCAATCTCTCATCAAAGAAATGGTAGGAAAGAAATGGTAGGAAAGAAATGATTCAACTAGAAAATGTGCACAAAAGTTACGGCCAAACCAAGGTTTTAAAAGGGATTGATTTGCAGATTCAAGACCAGGATGATGTGGTTATCCTCGGTCCTTCTGGATCAGGCAAGTCAACTCTCTTAAACGTTCTGTCAGGTTTAGAAAAGGTAGACGAGGGACATATCCTTATTCAAGGACAGAATTTGGATCAACTCACAGATACTCAATTGACAGCCTTTAGACGTGAGAAGATTGCCTTTATTTTTCAGCAGTATTATTTATTGCCTAATCTAACAGTCAGACAGAATGTAAAGATGGGGGCAGACCTGGCAAACAATCATGATTTTTTGCAGATTATCGAGGATTTGGGACTTGGCGATAAGCTGGACAAGTATCCGAGTGAATTGTCAGGTGGGGAACAGCAGAGAGTCTCCATTGCTCGGGCCTTGGCCAAAAAGCCAGAGATTCTTTTCTTAGATGAGCCGACGGGAGCCCTGGATGAAGAAACGGGGCGCAAGATTCTCGACTATATCTGGGAGTTAAAGGAAAAGCTGGGCTTTACCCTAATTATGGTGACGCACAACCAAAATATTGCGAATATGGCAAGAACCATCATTCGTGTCAATAGTGGCAAGATTACCGAAGTTGTGACCAATGATCGGCCTCAGACTGCCTATGAGATTGGATGGTAAGCCATGTTTTCAGCAAAAGATATTCGAAAATTAGTTGTCGTAAGTATCATTGGAGCTTGTGCGGTCTTTGTGGCCAATCTCTTCTTGAATTTTTACCTTGATATCGAGCAGTTGGAGATTTCTAAAACTAATCCCATGATTCAGATCTACTATGACGCTCAGGTTTCGCTTTCCTGGATGGTGGCTATGGTCAGTGGAGTCGTCTTGTCCTTGACGTCGGTCCTTCTCATGTGTTTTTATATCAAACAATTTGTCGATGAGCACAAGGAACAATTAGGAATTTTAAAGGCTTTGGGCTATAGCAATGGTCAGTTGGCTAAACGATTTTGGGCCTTTGGGCTCAGTTTTGGTGCTGGAGCGCTTCTTGGCTATTTCGCTTCTTTTCTTATGATGGGGCATTTTTATGACTTTCGAAATGAAAAGGGAATCCTGCCAGAAATCACCATTCATTTTCATTGGCAGCTCTTGCTTGCTTTTGTGGTCCTTCCAACGGCATTTTTTATGCTTATCGCGGTTGGTTATGCTAGAAGACAACTACAAACGCCGTCACTTCGCTTATTGAAAAAGTCCCCAACACCAATCAAGGTCAAAAGGAGAAAGAGAACTCCTAAGAAAGAGAAAGACTTCCTAAAAGAGCTGTCTTTGTCACTAATTTGGGGGAGAAAATCTATCCTGTTTTTTGTAGTCTTTGGCTCTATGTGTTTTGCGGCCATGGTTCAATTGTCCTTTGGTCTAAGGGACTACACAGATGACATCATCCAAACCATGATGATCATGATTGGCTTGATCCTTTCTTTCTCTATTCTCTTTTTGTCATTGGGGATTGTCGTCTCAGGAAGTCGCGAAACCCTGGCTCTTATGAAGGCTTTTGGCTACACAGATCGTGAATGCCAAAGCCATATCCTATCTCCCTATCGTTTCTGGGCCTATCTAGGATTTGTTCTTGGGACAGCTTATCAGTACGCTATCATGGAAATCTTGATTGGTGTGATCAACGATACGGTTCCTGAAAAGATTGAGCATCACTTTGATGGGAATGTTTGCTTCTGGACTTTGATCGGTTTTGCTGTGGTTTATGAAAGCCTCTTTTATCTATCCAACAGAAAACTCCAAAAGCAAACCATTAAAGAAGTACTCTTAGCTGAATAAATAGAGAAGGTTGGATTCTCCAGCCTTTTTCTTATGAAACTCATTAACAAGAGAAGGATTTTTCCCTATTCTAGGGAAAATGAAATAAAGGAAAGAAAACGAAGTTACTGGCAGGACCTGAAATGAACTTTTTACTTGATTTGACGCAACAAATAATCCTTTATCTCTGTAGGAATCCTCTTGCAGTTTGTGGTTGGTATTAGAGTTGCAGCCTTGAGTTATAAATAAATCAATATACCTGTGGTCATGTTACACAGGTCTTTCAATTAGCTGAAATATTTCATCTTTATTTTTTCTTAACCTTTGACTATTCCGCAAAATTATCGTAAAATAAAGAGTAAATGATAAAATGAGGTCAGAGTCTATCCGCTCTGGCGATAGTAGTATAAATGAGGAGAAACGCTTTGGAATTAGAAGTATTTGCTGGGCAAGAAAAAAGTGAACTATCTATGATTGAGGTAGCACGTGCTATCTTGGAACTTCGTGGTCGCGACCATGAGATGCATTTTAGCGATCTTGTAAACGAAATTCAAAACTACCTTGGAACATCAAACAGCGATATCCGTGAAGCCTTGCCTTTGTTCTACACAGAGTTGAACTTTGACGGTAGCTTCATCTCACTTGGAGACAATAAATGGGGGCTTCGTTCATGGTATGGTGTGGACGAAATCGACGAAGAAATCATTGCTCTTGAGGAAAATGACGACGATGAAGTAGCACCAAAAGCTAAGAAAAAACGCGTCAATGCCTTCATGGATGGCGATTCAGATGCTATTGACTACAATGCAGATGATCCAGAAGACGAAGATGCATACGAAGCAGATCCAGCTCTTTCATACGATGATGAAAATCCAGATGATGAGAAAAATGAAGTGGAAGCTTACGATGCAGAAATCAACGAAATCGCCCCAGATGACTTGGGAGAAGACGTGGATCTCAACGAAGAAGATGATGAGTTTTCAGACGATGATTCTGAAAACATCGAGGAATAAAAGTTAGCTATTGACAATTATCCTATTTTTAGGTA
>CAUQNI010000025.1:0-20507 GCA_963519555.1 uncultured bacterium | reverse complement strand
AGAAAAAGGAGCTGAGCTACCAACTCAACTCCAATGTAGAACCGTTAAAAAGACGGTGGCTCGTATAACAGATTTAATCCGTCCTACTCGCGCAAAAGTGGGGACGGATTATTTTTTGTCCTTGTCTTTGAAGATTTTATAGCACAAACCAATCAAAGTAATGGTAAAGCTACCAAAACCAAGTATTGTCTGTACAACTTCAAATGCGGTCAAAAGAGTGCCCCTCCTTTCCGTCAGATTTTGATGAACTGCCCATAGGCATCACCTCTCTTTCGGTATAAGGAGCAACCGTCTTCACTTTTCTACAATACATATTATACCACATAAACCACTAACTTCGGTGGTTTATTTTGTTTAAAGATTTATTTTAAGAGTAGTATCTACAAACTCTTAGTTAGTAGTAATCAAACCATGAGGTTCAATCGTAAATTCTGGTTTTACTGATAGCGAACCATCGCCCTTGAGATAATACCACCCGTTTCCGGATTTAATAAATTGCTTAGATTTCATATCTCCATCTTTTTCATCTAATTAATACCAAGTTTCACGATATTTTACCCAGCCTTTAGCCATTCGACCATCCGAATTAAAGTAATAGCACCGATTATCGATATGCATCCAACTAGTAACCATGGCACCGCACTTATCAAAATAAAACCAATCTTTACCATCATTGAACCATTTATTGATGAAACAGTAGCCTCTATTATCAAAGTAGAACCATTCTCCTTTGATATTTTTCCGTTGAGATTTTGGATAAGAGCCATCTGATTCTTCCCACCACCAACCAACTTCGTTTCCAGTTTCCTTCAGTTAGACTAGATTCAATATCTTACTTAAACTGTTCTCTACTAATTCCCCATTTTGCAAGGTATGGATAGGGATCTACATGATCACTTCCATTATTTGATTGGTTATAAGTACAAAATTGATGAGTTTTAATCCCAGCAAGACTACTAGAATCTAGCGTTTTAGGGATTCCAGCCTCATCATCTAACTCACGTAATAGTTTGACATAAAGTCGATAATCTATCATGAACTCTTCTTTAGATTCATGACTTTCTATTAGTTCAACTTGAGCGTAACCTTCAACATTCCATCCGCCATCAACATCATAAGCACCTTGGTCGACTAACCATGTTTGCATGATACGACCATTCCCTACCACATGAGAGAAAAATCCTGACTCAACTGGACGACGCATATGGTAATCTGCTTCATTTTGTGCCGTAGAGTTAGGATTTCCTGTTGAGTGTGCATGAACTTGTCGATAGGGCTGTTCTCCAATTTGAGGAAGATTTGTTCGTAATCTACTAGTATCAATATCCATTATTTTTCTCCTTTATCATCAGATTTACTTCCAATTAATCTCTCAAATACTTTTAAAATAGGTTTAAAAAGTAGAATATTCCCTTTTACTTTTTGGTAGTTTTCTATAAGCGATTGGAAAGTAAAAACTAGGTATCCGATATAAATAGAATACAGAAACATAAACCCAGTTTTTCAGGCAACAAAACAGACATCGGAATCAATAACAGTAACATAAAAATCCCTAATACTTTTTAAATTAATCCATTGATTCCAATTCTACTCTTATACTCAACATCAGGATTCACAATGGCAGCAAATGTTCCTGATGCAAAATCAACAATTTCCATGATGACAATCAACCCTAACGCATACAAAATAAGCCCATCTTCTGTTTCGATGAGCTTTCTTAAAAAAGTAAACAATTCAATATCCATTTTTAATACTCCCTATTGTTCCTTCTTCATTAAATCCACGTATTTTAGGTAGGTGCAAGTGGGTACATTTTTTCTTGTTATCCATTCTCTAGTGTCAACTCTAGGCTATGGATATGTTCCCACTCAACCATATTTTTTCTCAAATAGTAAGACTCACTCCAAGCTACCGATACCTTTTAACAATAGCCTTAGAATAAGCCTTTGTTTTCTATGCTTTATTTACAATTCTTGACATCAATACGACACACTCCACATGAAATTATTAAGCTATTTTGTAAAATTAAATATCTCTGCAAAACTCATTGATTTTATAATAACTATAATATTTCTATTGTTTCGAGTATATAATTTTTGATTAGACTAATTTATATGCCATATAAACTATTAATCTTTTTTAGAGATTTATCACTCAAAATCTTTGTCCAGTATCAACTGCAATTTTTAAATTTGCATATAGTTGCAACTTTAAAACAACAATATACTTATTTTCATTAAACCTATTTTAATTTATCTGCAGCCGGATCCACTTCATACCAATGATTGGAATTTCGCTTACATTGTAACGCAGACACTTTTTTTGTAACCTCACGTTTTGTTCTACCATCTGAATATGTTATATCTCTCCATTCTACAGCTTTATTGAAATATTTCATTGTGCCACCACATATAGGACATTTGTCAATATGAATTTTTTCTATTGTGATTTTCCTTCCAAGACCGCTTATTGCATAATTAAAGAATAAGGGATGTCTAGTTTCTTTTTTGTAATATTCCTCAAACACAAGACCAGCACAAAAAGTATAAATAATACAGCAAAAATTATGATATAAATATTATTATTTAAATCCACTTTAATACTCTTATTAGTTATTAAATTAATTACAGACTCAAACATTTTATAAATTGGAAAAAGTCCTATTAAAGAAATTATAAATCCCATCCATGAAAGCATTGCCATTGTTATCGGACTTCTCCAAACAGGTTCTGGTGTATATGATGCGACCTTATCTTCTTCAGCTTCCTTAGAATAATTATTACCTGCCACAATATTAGTTGGGGCATTAAAAATATTTCCCGAAACATTATTAATATTAGACTTAGAATATTTATCTCTCATATATTTTCTCCTATCATTTTAGTATCTTCGAACTATATTTTTTACTCTTTCTTCGAGACTTTCCATCTTATCCAATTTCAACATTACTACGCAGCCCCATTTCGAGTTGAACCGCTTCAAGTTGTTCCTTTGAAATTATCCCTTCGTGATGTTGATTATATAAATATAGATTCTCCGATTCTCCTGAATCCGCAATTGCCACATCAATAAAAACATCCGCAACAAACCATGTTCTATGTGCAGCTACTAGTCTCGTCAATCCCGATATTTGTGCCGATAAACTATCCATCTGGGTTTTATGACTTGTACTTACACGAGCATATATCCCCACTGCATAATCTTTTATAACTCTCTTCTTCTGTATTACAGTTACATTTTCAGCCATATCTTTTCTTCCATTCATAGAGATTCTCCACCATATTTTAGTATAATTATTCTTTGATTTAATCATAATGTTAATTAGGCTATTTTACAATTATCATATTTCTAGGTGGATGCATTTTTTCTTGTTATCCATTCACTAGCCTCAACTCTAAGCTATGGTTATGTTCCCATTCAACCTTCATTTATCCCAAAAAACAAGGCTTACTCATGACTAATGATACCTTTTAACGATAGCATTAGAATAATCCTTTGTTTTCTACACCTTATTTAAGCACTAGATGCAGCTTTTGACATCAACACTACACACTCCACGTGGTGAGTCTGAGGAAATAAATCCACCGGTTGGACTTTCTTCAATTCATATCCCAATTCTCGGTAGAGTTTGATATCACGCGCCATAGTAGCGACATTACATGAGATATAGGCAATGCGATCAGTTCCTGTTTGGGCGCTTGCTTTGATAAAGCTTTCGGTCAAGCCCTTGCGTGGTGGGTCAACCAAGATGACGGTTGGCTGAATTCCTTCTTTAAGCCAAGTCTTCATGGCATTTTCAGCTGTGTCACAGACATAGTGGGCGTTTGAAATATTGTTCAGCTGAGCATTCTTCTTGCTATTATCAACCGCTTCTGGAATAACCTCCACACCATAGACTTCCTTGACATGTTTCGCAACGGAGAGGCCAATCGTGCCGATACCAGAATAGGCATCAATAACCACATCATCTTCTTTTAATTCCGCAAAGTCAATGGCTGTTTGATAGAGTTTTTCAGCCATTTCAGTATTGACTTGGTAAAATGCTGGGCCAGCGATTTGGTAGTCATTTCCCAACATTTGGTCGGTAATATAGTCTTGACCATAAAGAGTTTTCCACTCCTTGCCAAAAATCGCATTGGTGTTCTGGTCGTTGATATTTTGCATAACAGACACAATCTCTGGGAACTGTTTGATTAGTTGTTCAATCAATTGCTCCACACGAAAAACTTTGGGACGAGTTGTTACCAAAATAACCATAATTTGACCTGAATAGTGTCCGCGACGCACCACAAGATTACGAATCAAGCCAGATTGTTCCTTTTCATCATAAGGTTTCAAATCATAACGACGGAGCAAGTCGCGTAGGGCTACTACTACCTCATCAATCACAGGATCTTGGATAAAGAAATCTTCAAGGGGCATGAGATCATGAGAATTCTTACGGAAAAATCCAGTTTCCAAGACACCATTTACTCGACGAACAGGCACCTGTGCCTTGTTTCGATACTTGACTGGATGTTCCATGCCAAGCGTTTCAGCAACCTCTACATCAGTAATTCCAGCAATCTTGTAAAGACTGTCCTTGACTTGCTTGGTTTTAAATTTGAGCTGTTCTGGATAGGCAAGATGACCTAGATCCGCAATTCCTGAACGCAGATAATCCAAATCTAAATCTTGATTACGGTGTGGTGACTGGACAAGATATTCTTCAACTTTCCCAAAGCCAATCTTTTTATTGACTTTGAGAACTCGCATGAGGATTTTTTCACTTGGTAAAGCATTCTCTACAAAAAATACCAGACCATCCACCTTGGCTACTCCTGCACCTTCGTGGGTCAAATCAACAATTTCAACTTCTACAATATCATTTTTCTTTAACATTCTCTTCTCTTTCTATTGGCCGACAAAAAAGACGGCAACGTTACGGTTACCATCTATTATACCATGATATTTCTTAAGAACCAAAACTCTTGAAGAAGTTGACAATGGCTTGCCAGAGGGAGCTTAAGAAGTTACCTCCGTCCTCCAGCGCCTTATCCGCATCAAAGTTAAGGTTGATATTTTTAAAACTGTCGCCAGCTTGTGAAACAATGCTTTGTTTAAGGTCATTTAGGGTTTTAGTGAAGTCTGCATTGCTGAGGATATCACTTTTTGAGAGATTTAAAGCAAAATTGATGATGATATTGATCTGGTTTCCTGTTATGACCTGATCCAGTTTGTAATTTTTCAAGGTATCTTCAACAATTTTACGGACATCTTCTTCTGTCAGATTTCCCTTGCTTTCTTTCGCTTTGGCTAGTCCTGATTTAATATCAGCTAGGGCAACGTTTAATTTATTGGCATCATAGCCTGATTTGTCTTTGTTTTCAGCATTGATATCCGACAAAGCCTTCAGCTCTTCTTGAGCCAAGTCTTTATTGGCTTGCGGGACCTTGGCTCCATTAGCCTCTAGTGAATAATAAATTCCTGCTAAAGCACTTTCTCCTGTAACGGGAATAGGTGCTGCAACAGTGATTTTGGCATGTTCCACACCCAAAGTTACGGCTGCATTTCGGTACATATCCTGCGTCACCTTAGTGATGTTTTCTGGTGTTTCAATCTTGACCTCAAGCGGCGACTTGTCACCTAGTTTCTGAATCTTGGCTGATGAATACAGTTGTAAGCTAGAGTCATTTGCCACATTCATGATTTTAGAATAGACATCAGGCGTCATTGTCTTGAGTTCTTTGGTGTCTGTTGAGGCGTTGTAGCCTAGTTTTTTTAATGTTTGATTTTTTTGGTCTTCTGACAATGATGAACCTAGGACATATTCAGGTTGGACATAGGTTTCATCGATAACTTTTTGAACATCTGTTGCTGCATGGGCGCTACTCATAGCTGTTACTGCCCACAAGACCGCAGCACTGGTTAGAAAGAGTTTCTTTCTCATAGGGAATTTCCTCCTTTACCTTTCTAGAGTAATATATCTATCTTAAAGAAAACTTATAACAAAAACACCTGGGCTAGCCAGATGTCGAAAAGAGAGTGAAACATTTGATGATATAAAGGTTGAGTTGCACCTGTCTAGAATAGTAATAGTTCCCCCCATTTACGTAAAGTTCAGCACCGTGAAAGATAGAAATGGGGTGAATATAACTATAAGTCTTTCCAGTGGTATTGCCCAACAAGGGAGCAACAGTCTCACGAGAGTACTGTTTGGCCAGTGCAAGTGTATTTTCCTTGCCATTTTGGGCAATAAAATCGATATAGGCAGGTCCAAAATTATAGGCTTGAACAGCTGTCCAGACATCAACACCCTTCTTCTGCGCCAGATAGAGATTATCTGTCAGAGTTTGCACACCTTGTCGAATGCTAGACACATTATCATTGATGGTGTTGGTTGAACCACTTGCAGACTCACTAGACTGCATGACGTCGCCTTCTTTGCCTTTGGTTTCTGTATAAATCATAGCGAGCACGAGCTCTTCGTTTGCTGGTGTATCTTTTTCACTCAAGATTTCTCTCACCATGGGTTGATAGGTCATGACTTGCTTGACATCTTGGTGAACGCGGTAAGCTTTATAGCCAGCAAAAAGGAAGACTGCTAGTACAAGCACTCTTCGAATTCGTTTAAACATTATTTACTTTGAATATCCTCGATATTTTTGATTAAGATAGAGTAGGTTCCATTGTCATTTTGGATAAACTCGACCGATTCTGCGTCTTGATAGACGTTATTGGGAACAATGAGCTCAATTCCATTTGACAAGGAGAGTTTTTGGTTTTCAAATTTCTTTAATTGGCGACTGGCATCAATTTCATCAAACTGAACTGGCTCTGGTACGGCTTCTTTAACTTGATCAATAAAGCTCAAACGAGCCGTTAGATTGTTGTCAAAAAGGTCATTGGCCAATTTTTCAGGTGACAATTCATTGCTTTCTTCTAGATTGTTAAAAATTGCAGATTTGACCTTGGATTGAAATTGAAAATCGTCTGTGTTAAAGGTTTCAGCAATTCTCTGGGCTGTCTTTTCCAGTTCCTTGATAGATTTCTTGGGAGAAATCTTAGGGGCGACAGCAAGAAGATTATCTGAAAAATAGTTCAAAAAAGTCCCGTTGTACTTGATTCGTTTTTCAATCAGATGATACTTACGACTCTGAAGATTGACCACCAAGGCTTCGTCGGCACCCGTTCCAAATCCAGGCAGATTATTCTGAGTTAGCTTGATTGGATTATCAACTTCTCCTCCGAGGTGAGTCAGAGTCTCACGCAGGGCAATTCGCAAGAAAGCGAAATGTTCCACGCCTTCTTTAGCAAATTGCACAAAAATCAAGTCATTGGTCTTGAGATTTTCAGAAATGCTGAACTCTTCTTTCCAGAGATTAGCCAGTGTTACTGATGTCTCCAACAAATCGTCTGTGATGTGATTGAAGAAGGGATTTTCTTCTTCGAAAATCCCAGTCTTGGCTTCATCTGAATACACACGTTCAATTTTTTTACGCAGGTATTCTTCGATTTTTGGAGTGATATTGAGAAACTTATTCGCTAGGAACAGCTCGGTATCATCTGGACTGAACTGATGGATAATGGCTTTCTTAATATAAATGTCCATAAAAATTTTAGTCCTCGTATAATGGAAAGGCATCTGTCAATTCTTTGACTGCACTTCTCACTTCTTCTAAGACAGCTTCATTTTCTGCATTTTTAAGGGTTTTAATGATGAGTTCAGCCACTTTGCGACTTTCTTCTTCACCAAATCCACGTGCAGTAATGGCTGCTGCTCCGATACGAATCCCACTTGTCTTGAATGGTGACAAAGTTTCGTAAGGGATTGAGTTTTTATTTAAGGTAATATTGACTTCATCCAGCAAGTTTTGAGCAACTTTGCCGTTTTCTACAACTTTAGTCACATCCACTAGGAAGAGGTGATTTTCAGTTCCGCCAGAAATGATACGGAAATCAGGGTCTTGCAAGAAGACATCTGCCATAGCCTTGCTGTTCTTGATAACATTAGCAGCATATTCCTTGAAGGCTGGATCTAATACTTCTTTAAAGGAAACTGCCTTAGCAGCCACAACATGTTCCAAAGGACCACCTTGAATACCAGGGAAAATAGCTGAATTGATCTTCTTAGCTAGGTCTTCATCGTTGGTCAAAATCAAACCACCACGTGGACCACGAAGGGTTTTGTGGGTCGTTGTTGTTGTGATGTGAGCGTATGGCACTGGACTTGGGTGAAGACCAGCCGCCACCAAACCAGCGATATGAGCCATATCTACCATGAGCTTCGCCCCAACAGCATCAGCAATTTCACGGAATTTTGAGAAGTCGATAATTTGAGAATAGGCTGAAGCACCTGCTACGATCAATTTTGGTTTGACTTCTTGGGCTTGTTTCAAGATAGCATCAAAGTCCAAGAGTTCCGTTTCAGGATCCACACTATAAGACACAAAGTTGTAGGTTTGACCAGAGAAGCTAACTGGAGCTCCGTGGGTCAAGTGACCACCTGCTGCCAAATCCATCCCCATAACGGTATCACCTGGTTCAATCAAGGCCATGTAAGCCGCACAGTTGGCTTGGCTTCCTGAGTGAGGTTGGACATTAGCAAATTTAGCACCGAAAATTTCTTTTGCGCGTTCAATGGCTAGAGTCTCTACCACGTCTACCACATCAGTTCCACCATAATAACGGCGTCCTGGGTAACCCTCGGCATATTTGTTTGTCAAGATAGACCCTTGCGCAGCCATAACAGCCTTGGAAACAACGTTTTCCGAAGCAATCAACTCGATGTTGTTTTGTTGGCGTTCTTCTTCTTTGGCAATAGCATTCCATAGATCAGCATCGTATTCTTTAAAATCATCTTTGTCAAAAATCATAGGTCTTCTCCTTTATAGTGTGACAGGTCCTTTAGTTTGTTTTTACAATAAGAAAATAAACTAAAGGATGCGAATAAACCGTTTCTGCATTTTATCACAAGTATAACCAACTTTTTCATAAAATGCATGAGCTCCCAGACGATGATCGGCAGAGTTTAAGCGAATAAACCCATAGCCACGTCTTTTTGCTTCTTCTTCCAACCCTTTTAGCAAACTTTTACCAATACCTTGCCCTTGTGCTTGAGGTGAAACCGCTAAGCCTAAGATATTAAATCCTGCTCTGGAATAGAGGGATTCATAGACCTCAGCGTGGACATAACCAAGTAAGGCATGACTGGCTACATCCTCATAACCAAGTAGGAAATGATGTGAATCCTGAGATAATCTAGCTAGTTGACTAGCTGTGTCCTCTAGATTAAAAGAATAGCCCAAAGCCTCTTGGTTAATCTCACATATAGCATTCACATCTGTCTCTTGTAAATTTCTTAGCATCTCATTCCTCCTCAAAAGAAATCTCTGGCAACCGAGCAAGAATATCTTCTCGCTTAATGGCCCCTTGGCGTAAGATTTTCACCTTGTCTCCAGACAAATCCAAAATCGTAGAATCCTGTCCAGTTAGAAAAGCATCGTCTTCCAGACCCAGAACCTCTTGGTCAAAATCCTTCAGAATTTGTTCAAAGGTTACCCCACTCGCCCGACCTGAGATATTGGCAGACGGCCCAATCAAAGGACCTGTCTCTCGAATCAAATCAAGCGTAATGGGGTGACTGGGAATCCGAAATCCCACCGTTGCAAGACCAGAGTTAACCCAATAGGGAACACGGTTATTGGCTTCAAGGATAATGGTCAAGGGACCTGGTAAAAAGGTCTCTACAAGGTTTTGAAGATAAGTTGGCTGATTCTTTGAAAAGTGCAAGATATCCTCTAAAGAGGCAACATTGAGATTGAGCGCCTTGTCTCTAGGACGACGTTTGAGCTGGTAAACATGGTCAACTGCTTTTTCGTCTAGCGCCTTGGCAAAGAGACCGTAAACCGTCTCTGTAGGCAGAACAACAGCTCCACCATTTTCCAACTCTTGTCTAATCCTGTCCATCATCAACCACGACCATCCTATCTTGACCAAATTGGTCCTTGAGTGTTCGAACACTTTTTTCAGGAAGATATTTCCTAAAAAGTTCAGGAACACTTTGACCTTGCTTGTATCCAATTTCAAGGTAAATCTTGCCACCATCTTTGAGATAGTCTTTTGCATCTTCCGCAATTCTACGGTAAATAGCTAGGCCATCCTCGTCTGCAAAGAGAGCTAGATGAGGCTCCGAATGCAAAACATTCAAACCTACCTCTGACTCATCTTCACGAGAGATATAGGGTGGATTGGATACAATTATATCATATTTTTCAGAAATTTCTGCAAAACAATCAGATTTTTTAAAAAATATATTAAGTTTTTGATTTTTAGCATTTTCGCTAGCTAAATCTAAAGCATCTTGGGAAATATCCGCTGCCACTACTGACCAATTTGGTCTGTTTTTTGCTAGAGCTAGAGCAATAGCTCCGCTACCTGTACCGATATCCAGAACTGAAAGATTCGTCTCAGGATTTTCAGCTAGAATGAGCTCCACCAACTCTTCCGTCTCTGGACGAGGGATCAATACTCGCTCATCAACTGTTAACTGCATTCCATAAAAATCTGCCTGTCCAATGATGTACTGGGCTGGTTTATGAGCTGCTAACTGTTGGAAAATTCCTTTTACAAATATTTCTTCCTCTTCCGTCACTTCCTGCTGGAGGGCAAAAACAAAGTCTGTAAAAGAGAGATTTTTTAGGCTACGATAGACAAAAGAGAGGCTTTCTGCTTCCTCTCCTTGTCTTATCAACTCTTCTTCAAAATCTGAAAATAATTGAGCTAATTTCATTATTTGTTTAATTCTTCTAATTTTTGTGTTTGGTCATAAAGAACCAAAGCATCCACAACTTCATCCAATTTACCAGACAAGATGGTATCTAGTTTTTGGAGAGTTAAGCCGATACGGTGGTCTGTGACACGGTTTTGTGGGAAGTTATAAGTACGAATCCGTTCTGAACGGTCACCAGTACCGATTGTCGACTTACGCTCAGCGTCTTGTTCATCTTGTGCAATCTGGGCAAAATGGTCAGCAACACGCGCACGGATGATTTTCATAGCCTTCTCACGGTTCTTCTGTTGGGTACGTTCTTCCTGCATCTCAACCTTGATATTGGTTGGTAAGTGAACGATACGAACGGCAGTTGCAACCTTATTGACGTTCTGTCCACCAGCACCTGAGGCGTGATAGATGTCGACACGAAGATCTTTTGGATCAATATCATATTCTACTTCTTCCACTTCAGGCATGACAAGAACTGTGGCAGTTGATGTATGGACACGACCTTGGCTTTCTGTCACAGGGACACGTTGCACTCGGTGGGCACCTGATTCGTACTTAAGCTTAGAATATACAGATTGACCCGAAACCATGGCAACGACTTCTTTGAAACCACCGACACCATTCATAGAAGCTTCCATAACTTCAAAGCGCCATCCCTGAGCTTCGGCATACTTTTGGTACATGGTTAGCAAATCTCCAGCGAAAAGTGCTGCTTCGTCTCCACCAGCGGCGCCACGGATTTCAAGAATGATGTTCTTGTCATCGTTTGGATCCTTTGGAAGGAGCAAAATTTTGAGTTTTTCTTCGTATTCTTCTTTTTCAGCCTTGGCATCTTTGAGCTCTTGCTTTGCCATTTCTTCCAGGTCCGCATCTCCGCCTGATTCCTTAATCATCTCTTCAGCATCAACGATGTTTTGAAGGACTTGTTTATACTCACGGTAGGCTGTTACCGTATCACGAGTAGAAGCCTCTTCTTTGGAAAGTTCCATGAAACGCTTGGTGTCCGAAACCACATCTGGGTCACTGAGCAACTCTCCTAATTCTTCATAACGGTCTTCTACAGCTTGTAGTTGATCATAGATGTTCATTTTTTCTCCTTATTTATCAATTGTTAAATCATAGATTGCTACTACTTCGTTCTCGGATATTTCCCCAGTTTCTTTAAATCCATAACTGAGGTAACAAGATCTTGCATGTTCATTTTCTGGTTCATAAGACAACCAAAGTTTATTGCCTAAACCTGCTGGCGCTGTCCGAACATAGTCTAGCACTTTATCCATAATTGGTTTAAAATATCCTTGATTTTGAAAATTCTTATCAATCATAAAACGAAATAGTAAATAATTTCCACTACTAATTCCGATCTTTTTATCATAAGCTATCATCACAAATCCTATGATTGCATCATTATTATAAACTGCCAATGGAGCTACAAAATCTCCATTTTTAGTGTAGACGTATGCTTTAGCTAAACTAATTGCGTTGGTTGCAATGAATTGTTTTTGATATTCCTTGACATCCAAATTTAAAACATCAAAATAATTTTCCATTGTGACATCTCTTAGTTCAATTGTCATAGCTTTGCTCCTTGTTAGAGGTTATCATTGGCGCAAAATAATGTTTACGACAAACCGAGATATAGGTTTCATTTCCACCGATTTGGATCTGCTCACCATCATAAACGGGCAGTCCATCCTGAGTACGCAACACCATGGTCGCCTTTTTCTTGCAATACTGACAAATGGTCTTGATTTCGTCAATCTTGTCTGCTAAAAGCAAGAGATATTTGGAACCTTCGAACAGTTCGTTACGAAAGTCATTTTTCAAGCCAAAAGCCATGACAGGTATGTCTAACTCGTCCACAACGCGAGCTAGGTCGTAAACATGGTGACGCTTGAGAAACTGGGCTTCATCTACCAAAACACAGTATGGTTTTTCAGATAAATCTCGGATATAGCCAAAGATATCCGTCGTTTCCTCAATCGCAAGGGCAGGGCGTTTCATGCCAATCCGACTAGATACATAGCCAACACCGTCACGCGTATCCAGAGCCGATGTCATAATAACAACACTTTTTCCTTGCTCCTCATAGTTATAGGCCACTTTGAGAATCTCAATGGTCTTACCAGAGTTCATGGTCCCATAACGATAATACAACTGTGCCATGTTTCTTGCTTCACGTCCATTTCTAAATTTTTGCTACATTCTAGTATATCATAATTTTCTTAAGCTTTAAACGGCAAAATGTGGTAAAATAGAAGAAATCAAAACTAGTGGAGGAAGCTATTATGCCATTTGTACGCATCGATTTATTTGAAGGACGCACGCTCGAGCAAAAGAAAGCTCTTGCTAAGGAAGTAACGGAAGCGGTCGTCCGCAACACTGGAGCACCTCAATCTGCTGTCCATGTCATCATCAACGACATGCCAGAAGGAACTTATTTCCCACAAGGGGAAATGCGCACCAAATAAGCTAGCTTAAGCAGAATTGCTTAGGCTTTTTCAATCTCCAAGTAGCATCCATTGAAGAAATAGTCTAAATTTGTTACAATTTTAAGAGATGCTTGGATACATATCCTAAGAAAAGTAATACAAAAGGAATTAGTATGATTACACGTGAATTTGATACCATCGCTGCCATCTCTACTCCACTGGGCGAAGGAGCCATTGGTATTGTCCGCTTGAGCGGAACAGAAAGTTTTGCCATTGCGCAAAAGATTTTTAAAGGAAAAGACTTGAACAAGGTTGCCAGCCACACTCTTAACTACGGTCACATCGTTGACCCTCAAACTGCTAAGGTTATGGACGAGGTTATGGTTGGAGCTATGAAGTCTCCAAAAACCTTCACTCGTGAGGATATTATCGAGATCAACACCCACGGTGGGATTGCCGTGACCAATGAAATTCTCCAACTAGCTATTCGTGAAGGAGCTCGATTGGCAGAACCTGGTGAATTTACCAAACGTGCCTTTCTAAACGGTCGTGTGGACCTGACTCAGGCTGAAGCCGTTATGGACATCATCCGTGCTAAGACAGACAAGGCTATGAATATTGCAGTTAAGCAATTAGACGGCTCCCTTTCTGACCTGATTAACAATACCCGTCAAGAAATCCTCAATACACTTGCCCAAGTCGAGGTTAATATTGATTATCCTGAATATGACGATGTTGAGGGAGCTACTACTGCTGTTGTCCGTGAGAAGACTGTGGAGTTTGAGCAATTGCTAACCAATCTGCTTCGAACAGCCCGTCGCGGCAAAATCCTCCGTGAAGGAATTTCAACGGCTATCATCGGCCGTCCCAACGTTGGGAAATCAAGCCTGCTCAACAACCTCTTGCGTGAGGACAAGGCTATCGTTACAGACATTGCTGGTACTACTCGAGATGTCATCGAAGAATACGTCAACATCAATGGTGTCCCCCTTAAACTGATTGATACTGCAGGAATTCGTGAAACAGATGACATTGTAGAACAAATCGGTGTTGAGCGTTCGAAAAAAGCCCTCAAAGAAGCTGACTTAGTGCTACTAGTGTTAAATGCCAGTGAATCACTGACCGCCCAAGATCGCCAACTCTTAGAAATCAGCCAAGATACCAACCGCATTATTCTACTTAATAAAACTGATCTTCCTGAAGCGATTGAAACTTCGGAACTACCTGAAGATGTCATCCGTATTTCAGTTCTTAAAAACCAAAACATTGATAAAATCGAAGAGCGTATTAACGACCTCTTCTTTGAAAATGCTGGTTTGGTTGAGCAAGATGCTACTTACTTGTCAAACGCCCGTCATATTTCCTTGATTGAAAAGGCCGTCGAAAGCTTACAGGCTGTTAATGAAGGGCTGGAACTAGGTATGCCAGTTGACTTGCTTCAAGTAGATTTGACCCGTACTTGGGAAACCCTCGGAGAAATCACAGGTGATGCTGCTCCAGATGAACTCATCACCCAACTCTTTAGCCAATTTTGTTTAGGAAAATAAGAAAAATCCATGATCCTTCGGTCATGGATTTTATTGTAATTATTAGTAATCTGGTCTTAAAACACCTGTTACAGTTGCCTTAGTTGCTTCGTAGTCGCCATCTACGACAACCTTGATAATGCGTTTGGCATCTTCTTCTGGTGCTGGAACAAGAGGTAGACGAGTTGGTCCAGCTTCAAATCCCATATAGTTAAGAACAGCCTTAACTGGAGCAGGACTTGGATAAGAGAAGAGGGCATTAACCTTAGGAATGAATTTACGCTGAATAGCTGCAGCTTTCTTCATATCGCTTTCTGCAATTGCAGTGAACATCTCATGCATTTCATCCCCATTTGTATGGGATGCAACAGAAATAACCCCGTCCGCACCAAGGTTCATGGCATGGAAAGCATCTCCGTCTTCACCAGTATAGACCAAGAACTCTTCTGGCTTATGCTCAATCAAGTAAGCCATATTGGCCAAGCTAGTACATTCTTTGACACCGATGATATTTGGATGGTCAGCTAAACGAAGCATGGTTTCTGGAGTCAATTCGACAACCACACGCCCTGGAATGTTATAGATAATAATTGGTAGGTCAGAAGCATCTGCAATTGCCTTAAAGTGCTGATACATTCCTTCTTGAGAAGGCTTGTTGTAGTATGGTACGATAGCAAGTCCAGCTGCAAAACCACCAAATTCTGCGACTTCTTTGACAAACTCGATCGAGTCACGTGTATCATTGGTACCTACACCTGCAATCAAAGGAACGCGTCCATTGACAATCTTTTGTACAGCCGCAAAGAGTTCCAACTCCTCATCATGGGTTAAAGTTGGACTCTCAGCAGTCGTTCCAGCTAAAAGAATTCCGTCTGTGTGATGGGCCAATAAATGCTCAATCAAGGCTGGAATGGCATCAAAATTGATGGAACCATCCTCGTGGAAAGGGGTAATAAAGGCCGTGATGATTTTACACTCTTTTAAATCTTTATAAGACATGAAAACACCTCTCTATTTCAAAGAAGGAGTTCATCTGAACTCCTAAACGATATGACTATTTTAATTCAAATTTCAATTCAGCAGTTGGACGAACCAAGCCACGTTCATGAAGAGTTTCTGCAATCTGAACTGAGTTCCAAGCAGCACCTTTGAGAAGGTTATCTGAAACAACCCACATGTGGATTCCTTTTTCAGCATCCAAGTCTTTACGGATACGACCAACAAAGGTATCACGTGAACCTACTGCATTGATAGCTTGAGGATAGATTTGATGAGCTACATCATCTTCAAGAACAGCACCTGGGAAGGCTGCGATAGCTGCTTTTACTTCTTCGATTGGAGCCACTTCTTTTGTTTCGATATAAACTGACTCAGAGTGAGCTGACAAGACTGGAATACGAACACATGTTGCAGATACTGCAATGCTATCATCTTCCATGATTTTCTTAGTTTCCTTAGTCATCTTCATCTCTTCGTAAGTGTAATCATTGTCTGTGAAGACATCGATTTGTGGAAGAGCGTTAAAGGCGATAGGATAGTGTTTCTTGTCACCGCCTGAAGGTAAGATTTCCGCATGCAAATCACGTGGTTTCACACCATCATTCAACACTTCACGAAGTTCACGTTGTGTTTCAAGAATCGCACCCATACCAGCACCAGAGACTGCTTGGTAAGTTGAAACGATGATACGATCCAAGCCCCATTTTTGACGAACTGGCTCAAGCGCCACCATCATTTGGATTGTCGAACAGTTAGGGCAAGCAATAATCCCGTTGTGGGCATCAAGTGCGTGAGCATTGACTTCTGGAACAACCAATGGTACATCTGGATTTTGACGGAAATAAGATGTGTTATCTACTACTACTGCTCCAGCTTTAACTGCGTATGGTGCATACTTAGCTGATGTAGAACCTCCTGCTGAAAAGAGAGCAATATCAACTCCTTCAAAAGCTGTTTCAGTTGTTTCTTCAATCGTAATATCTTGATCTTTAAATTTCAAAGTCTTGCCTGCTGAACGTGCAGAAGCAAGTAAACGAATTTTATCGATTGGAAGTGTTGATTCTTCCAACATTTTTATCATTTGAGCACCGACAGCACCTGTCGCGCCGACTACAGCAACTGTATATCCCATAAATAACCTCTTTCGGAATTTTCTAAAAATTTCTATAATAGATGTATTATACTACTTTTTCCATGAATTGCAAAGCTTTTTCATCATTTTTTGGAAAATAAAAATCCCCAGTCGGTAAACCAGGGACTAAGAGGCATCTTCATGTGATGAGCAGGTTCACACAACTCATCAAGGTCCGCTCCTGCGTTATGACCTCCTTATGCTCAATAGTAGCCCAAAGACTACCTATCGACTCATCGCATCTACTATTCTACTAAAGAGAATGACTTTTGTCAACAGACGAGACTCTTTATACTCTTCGAAAATCTCTTCAAATTTCGTCAGCGTCGCCTTACCGTACTCAAGTAAAGCCTGCGGCTAGCTTCCTAGTTTGCTCTTTGATTTTCATTGAGTATTAGTTTTATTTACACAGCTGAATAGAAATATCTTTGAAACATTTGATGCAGACATAACAAAAACCCTTGTAAATCAAGGGTTTTTCTGTCTATTTTATGCTAATTGCCGGGATTGAACCGGCGACCTCATCCTTACCATGGATGCGCTCTGCCAACTGAGCTAAATCAGCTTACTTGAAAAGTATACTACAGTTAGAAAATCTTGTCAAGTTTCCTTAGATATTTTCTATAAGAAAAAGCCAGGTAAGAGTTACCCAGCTTGTCTTCTTCTATTTGCTTAAATCGATTCGACGACCAATTTTACCAATAATAATCGCTCCAATAACCAATGAAGCAAATTCACCAATTCCTGTTGTGAACCAAGTAAGGAAAAATGGTAATTGTGCTACGATATTCAGCTCTGCAGCAATGGTAAACATGGAAATTGAAAAGAGGATTGAGAAAAAGAAATGATCTTTTCGAATTAATCCGTTAAAGAGATAATCCTTTCTGTATTTTGCAAAAAGCCAAACACCTAGACTGAGGAATACCAAGGTTGATCCACCACCAACAAAGACATCTAGCAGTCCGAAGCTAAAGAAATTAGCAATCATACAACCGATGGTAACTCCGATGATGTACTTAGGATTGTAAAAAGCCATAAAGTTCATCATTTCTGAAATACGGAACTGATAAGCACCATAGCTAATGGCATTTAGAGGCGGTGTGACAGTCAAAACGACATAGATAGCAGCAACAATTGCAATATCTGCTACGTCACGAATAGTTAATTTTTTCATCTTTTCTCCTTTGGCGGGTTGTCCGCGTGTAATATGCTTGGTGAAAGAAGCTAAGCACCAAGGGTTGATTCATTCAACCTTACTAGTATAGCACAATAACTTGCTTTGTGCTATACTTAATACATGGAAAAATGTATTCAAAAAATTTTTAACAATGAGATTTTTGCCTATCTCTTCTTTGGCTTTGCGACAACTCTAGTTTCTATTCTCTCGCGATTAGTCATTTATCAGCTAACTCATAAAGAACTCCTCGCTACTGCTTTAGCAAATAGTATCGGTATCCTCTTTGCCTTTATCACAAATGATACTATCGTGTTTAAGCAAGAAAGGAAGAATTGGGCTAAGCGTCTAGTGAAATTTTCTCTTGCTCGCCTTTCTACTTTTCTGTTAGATTTGCTCTTTACTTTTCTGTTTGTGACTCAGTTTCCTCACATCATAGGACAATTCGTAAATGAAAGTCTTGACAAAATCAATGCAATCGAAACAGTTCTTGCACAAATATCAATAATTATTCTTAATTATATTTTAAGTAAGGTCTATGTTTTTAACAAATAAAATTTCTGAGCATATAGCTTGCAAGCTTTTCTTAATTAATATATAATGAATAGTAAAAATTTTTGAAAGGAAAGATGAAAATGTTAAAAGATCTTAAAGCATTTTTGCTTCGTGGTAATGTTGTTGACCTTGCTGTCGGTGTGATCATTGCCTCTGCTTTTGGTGCAATCGTTACATCACTTGTTAACGATATCATCACTCCACTTATTTTGAATCCAGCCTTGGAAGCTGCGAAAGTACAAAACATCGCTGAGCTTGCTTGGAATGGTGTTACATATGGTAAATTCTTGAGTGCTGTTATCAACTTCCTAGTTATCGGTACTGTTCTCTTCTTCGTTATCAAAGGAATTGAAAAAGCTCAAAGCCTTACTAAGAAAGAAGAAGCTGCTGAAGAAGCTCCAGCTGGTCCAACTGAGTTGGAAGTACTTCAAGAAATCAAAGCCCTTCTTGAGAAAAAATAATCTATTAAAAGGATCTAGCGCAAAGCTAAATCCTTTTTTCTTTACTCTTTCGGTAACTTGCCTGCTTTCTCAAGCATTTTTTTAATAAGATAAGGCATCTTAACATTTTCACGACCTTTTTTCTCAATCAGTTTTTTCACAAATTCCGGCATTTGTAAATCTTCCGATTCGGCCAAGATATTTTTAGTTTCATCCGAAGGGACTAATTCATCAAAGGTTTCTTCTTCTGGGAGAAATTCCTTAAACTCTTGATGTTCATTAGCTCTGACGGTATTAACCAAGGCATCAATCAAACGAGAATCCGTATTTGGCATTGGTGGACGATGGTAGTTCACACCTAATTCCTGACACAAGTCATAACATTCCACATCATTGTCAAACAAGACTTCAATGTGCTCACTGATAAAGCTGATTGGTACAAAAATATAATGATCAGGATGTTCTGTCTGTTCTTTGAGATATTCCAAAACATCTGGCTTAATCCATGGAATCCCAATATCACTCTCGCTTTGCCAGGTATTTGTATATTGCTCGGAACTCAAACCTAGTTTTTCAGCGACTAACTTGCTATTTTCAAAAATTTGGTCGATATAAGGGTCACCAAAATCCAAGGCAAAAATGGGTACACTATGAGCTGAAAAGATGACTTTAAAGCTATCCTGCTTTACTTCTTCTTTTAAAATCTTAGCAATTTCATCTGCCCAATAGTTTAAGAGCGCTTCTTCCTGATACCAGTCCTTAATAACTAAAAATTTAATTTGTTTGCTTTCTAAAAATTTCTCGTATCCCATGACAGAGTAAAAAGAATAATGAGGCTCCAAAATCAAGCAAATACACTGCTCGATTCCGTCTGCTTCCATCTGACCTATCACATCTGGTATAAAAGGTCTTGAAAACTTATTAGCAAAATAAACACTGTATTCATTCCTCAGCCTAGCTTCTACCAAGCCAACCTCTTCACGGGTAATTTTTTGCAGAGGCGTGCCTCCAATTCGTACATAATTATCATAGAGTGTTTGAATTTCATGGTCTTGAGGTCTCACTCCACGACGAATATTTGTGAAAAAATCAGCTACACCTTCAAAGGTAATCTCTTCTGGCGAACCGAAAGTCATCATTAAAATTGCTTTTTTCATAATCGCTTCCTTGTGATATTTTTATCAAGTTTATTTTATCATGAATTCGTTGATAAGTAAACGCTAACATTGTAAATTCCCCTAACTTCTGCTTTTGTTTTTCTCTTCTTTCTATGATACAATGGAAAAAATAAATTCAAAAGGAGTTTTTTATGACTTATCCCAATCTCTTGGACCGTTTCTTAACCTATGTTAAGGTCAACACGCGCTCTGATGAACACTCTACTACTACTCCAAGTACACAGAGTCAGGTTGACTTTGCGACAAATGTCCTAATTCCTGAAATGAAACGTGTTGGATTACAAAATGTTTATTATCTACCAAATGGTT
>CAUQNI010000024.1:0-20968 GCA_963519555.1 uncultured bacterium | reverse complement strand
CAACGAGCGCAAGTCAATCAGCATCAGAGTCTGCTTCAACAAGCGCAAGTCAATCGGCATCTGAGTCAGCTTCAACAAGCGCATCAACAAGTGCGAGTCAATCAGCTTCTGAATCTGCCTCAATAAGTGCATCAACGAGCGCAAGTCAATCAGCTTCAGAATCCGCATCGACAAGTGCCTCAACAAGTGCAAGTCAATCAGCGTCTGAATCTGCATCAACAAGCGCAAGTCAATCAGCATCAGAATCTGCATCAACAAGCGCAAGTCAATCAGCATCTGAGTCAGCTTCAACAAGCGCAAGCCAATCAGCATCTGAGTCAGCATCGACAAGTGCCTCAACAAGTGCAAGTCAATCAGCATCTGAATCTGCGTCGACAAGTGCCTCAACAAGTGCAAGTCAATCAGCTTCTGAATCAGCATCGACAAGTGCATCAACAAGCGCAAGTCAATCAGCGTCAGAGTCAGCAAGTACAAGTGCTTCAACAAGTGCAAGTCAATCAGCTTCTGAATCAGCATCGACAAGTGCCTCAACAAGTGCAAGTCAATCAGCCTCAGAATCAGCATCGACAAGTGCCTCAACAAGCGCAAGTCAGTCAGCTTCTGAATCTGCCTCAACAAGCGCATCAATGAGCGCAAGTCAATCAGCTTCTGAGTCTGCTTCAACAAGTGCTTCAACGAGCGCAAGTCAATCAGCATCTGAGTCTGTTTCAACAAGCACTTCTATCTCAGTAAGTATCTCAATGTCAGTGTCTGAATCAACAAGTATGGGTGACCCAGAAAGTAATTACAGACCAGATGTGAGCTTGAGTGAAAGCATATCAGAGTCACAAAGTGTTAATGTTTCCTTATCTGAATCTATCTCAGCATCAGTTGTAACGTCTACTTCAGTAAGTCAATCGGCTTCTATGAGTACAAATGTTACAAATTCAGAAAATGTATCAACACCAACAAGTACGACAAGTCAAGAACAATCAACAGCTCAGCCTGTTTCACAAAGCACAGTTGCTAGCTCGAAACAGCTATTACCAAATACTGGTACAGAAGCATCTAAATCATCTGTACTTTTAGGAGCTTTGGCAGCTGTAACTGGTCTAGGTTTGTTTGCGAAACGCCGTAAACGTGACGATGAAGAATAATTGAGTTAAAAATACGTAGAGAGTATTTTTAACCCGATTTATAAAACTCCCTTAGATGATCTTCCATCCAAGGGAGTTTTTTCATTATGCGACTATTGCTTTGTTTTACATTATTGAGTCTAGAACAGGACAGAGCAGTGCAGTGCAACTTCGATAGTAAGTTGAAGCTAGAATAGTACGTCACGATTGCTAAAACATTTCTAGAAATTAATCTGATCTTCTCAATTAATTTATCTTCATCTTATTTCAAACTACTATACACCAAAAAACTTCAAACGCCATACAATAAAGGTATTGAAGCCAATTGTAAAGTGGAAGTAGAAAATGGGATATAAAGGCTTATAGTCAATTTCATGGAGATTTCACCAATGTTTTTAAATGCTTTTAGAAGGAATCTATATTGCAAAATAGTGCTATTTTTGGTATGATTATGTATTAGATAGTAGAATGTTTTTATTAAGTTTATACTCAATGAAAATCAAAGAGCAAACTAGGAAACTAGCCGCAGGCTGTACTTGAGTACGGCAAGGCGACGTTGACGTGGTTTGAATTTGATTTTCGAAGAGTATTAATAGTATGAAATGGTAGGTATTATGAGTAAGAAAGTAATTGTTCTTGCAGCAAATCAAGCTTATGTGAGTTATTTAGAAACAACAATTAAATCGATATGTAGCCATATGAAGCAGATTAAGTTTTATATCCTAAATGAAGATATTCCAACGGATTGGTTTCAGCTAGTAGAGAATCATCTTGAAAAAATAGATTCAGAGATTGTAAATGTTAGATGTTCTTCAGCTATGTTTCAGGATTATAAACTTCCAACAGCGCATTTAAACTATGCTACTTATTTTCGTTATTTAATTCCCAATCATGTCGTAGAAGATAGAGCCTTGTACTTGGATAGTGATATGATTGTGACACAGGATTTATCAGATCTATTTGAACTGGATATGCAAGGTTATCCTCTTGCTGCAGTTGAGGACTTACCGACAACTTCGGATAAGTTTAACGCTGGATTATTATTGATAGATAATAAAAAATGGAGAGAGGAAGATGTTGTGAAACAGTTATTTGATTTGACTGCTCAACATCATCATGAGGTCTATGGGGATCAAGGAATCTTGAATCTCGCTTTTCAGGATAATTGGTATCGTCTTCCTCTAACCTATAATCTTCAAGTGGGGTCAGATAGTCAGCAATTTACACTAGGGGATATGGCTTGGTATGATCTTTTTAAAGGAAAACCAGCAGTCATTCACTATACTACAGGCTTGAAGCCGTGGCATCAACATCATTTTAATCGATTCAGAGAAGAATGGTGGTTCTATTATGGATTGTCATGGGAGGATGTTCTTCTTAGAAAATATCCTGCAAAAGAAGGATGGAGCGCTCTTGTTTCAAAACCACCTTATCAAACAGCTATTTACACGAATACCGTAAATCTGCATGAAGCGGAGAATCTGATCAAAGCTCTTCCACAAGTGAATTTTAATATTTTGGCCCACTGCTATTTTGCACCAGAAATTTTAATGTTGGAAAAGTATAAAAATGTAACTCTTTTTCCCTGCTTTGATCCTTTGACGCATGAAAAAGTGTTTAATCAGTTAGATTTTTATCTAGATATTAACTATGAGGGCGAAATTTATAACATTATCCAAAAAGTAGTAGATAAGGGAATTCCTTTCTATTCTTTCCAAGCAACAAATCATGCACATGAAATCCCTCACTATGTTTTTGAAAATCAGGACGCTCAAGGGATGATTCAGCATATCAAAAACTATTTGGATACCCTAGAAAATAAGGAGAAGGAATGCAAACAGAACCATTAATCAGTGTTATCGTACCAGTCTATAATGTAGCACCTTATCTAGAACTGGCCTTGGATAGTATAAGATACCAGTCTTATCAAAATTTAGAAATTATTTTAATTAATGATGGTTCAACGGATGATTCAGAAAGTATCTGTAAAGATATTGCATCTCAAGATGAAAGATTTAGATACATTTATCAAGAGAATGCGGGAGCATCAGTTGCACGTAATAGGGGACTTGATCTAGCAAATGGAGAATATATTATCTTTGTAGATTCAGACGATTGGTTAGAAAGAAATGCTATTGAGTTTCTTTATCAGAATCTTATAAAGTATGATACAGACATAGCATCGGGAAACTATAATATGTACCATGATGTGAATCAACAATTTCATATTAAGGTTTTTGATGACGATTATAGTGAAACGCTCTATGATAACAGAGAAGATATTGTTAAACAGATAGCTGAACAAGAAATGAGAGATATGGCTTGGTCAGGCCCTGTTATGAAACTTTTTAAAAGAGAGTTATTTGATGGACTACGTTTTCCTGTTGGAAAAAGTGTTGAGGATACTTTTATTATGTATAAGGTCTTTATCAAGGCTAAAAGAGTTATACATATAGAAAAGGCAATCTACTGGTATCGTATTGGTCAGGAAAGTAGTTTAAATAGTCTTTGGAGTGAAAAAAGAGTTATCGACGAAATGATGGCCTGGGATGAAAGGCTAGCTCTTATAGGTATGTTAGGATATGATATATCAGGTCATAGTTTTTTGTATCATTGTAGAGCGACTCGTGCGCTTGAAAAATTAGAAGAAGCAGGTTTACAGAAGAGTGAAACCTATCGAAGAGTAAAAGAGAAACTCTACATCCTTTCAAGAGAATGGGAAAAGTAAAAAATGTTTGTAATTGCAAAGAAAACAGATGAAAAAGTACCGAAAATTAAGGAAATTTTTCAAAAATTAGAGAAGCCGTTAACCATATTCTATGTTGATTGTTTTGATGATCTAGATCGTCTTGAACAAGGGGAGTTAACAGCGCTGACATACTTTCTAATGAAAGAAGAGGGGCAACCTCTCTTTTTTAACAATTTACCTCTGCCCCCTTACTGGGAGATAACGACAGATGGTTTAGAAGGATATGTATATGATCAAGGTAAAAAGAAAGCGGGAATCCAGTTTCGTCAACCACAATCAGAACGTACTGTTGCGAGAGTCTACTGGTATGATGAAGAAGAAAAATGTATCTGGATAGACTATTACAGCGCTTATGGTTGGAAAGTTTGTCGTGAGTTTTTAGATGAAGAAGAAAAGAGTGTACTGAGAACTATTTACAACTCAGAAGGGAGAGAACTTCTGGTAGAATGGTTACAACAAGATAAAATAGCTTACTTTGATTCGCAGAAGAATCCAACTATCTATCCGAATCGTCATTCTTTTCTCCTTAAAGTATTAGAAGAGATAGTAGAGAGAGAAGATGCTTTAATTTTGGGAGAAGAGATTCTCTCGCTTCTTCCATCAAGCAAGAAAGACAATTACTATTATTTGGCAGATGATAGAACAGAGGCTGATAAGATTGCAGACCGAGTGAATCAGGTTCTGGTAATGTCTCCTAGAGTTTCGGATGCTTCTCCTTACACTCATTTATATGGGTTTGCCCTAGATAAACCAGTTCCAGTTAGACCACAAGCTATAATTGTTACGAATTCTGAATGGATAGAAGGATTAGAACAACTATTGATTCAGTTTCCAGAGATTGATTTCCATGTGGGAGCAGTTACTGAGATGGGGAGTCGTATTACTAATTTATCTATTTACCCTAATATCCATATCTATCCTGGGATGACTTATCAACTTTTTCAAGAACTACTTGATAGAAGCAGTTTCTACTTCGATATTCAGTATGATATTGAAATTTTTGCCTCTTCTTTACGTGCAGTAGAAAAAGGTGTATTACTTTATACATTGGATCATCTAACTCATCACGAAGAATATAAACAATTAGAAACCTGTTACGATACAATAGAGTCTCTTATTCAGAATGTCCGCCAAGTTTTAGAAAATCCTGATAAGTATCATCAACTATCTAGAAATCAGGCTCAAATATTAGGAGTAGCTAGTTTAGAGGATTATCGTAGTTTATTTGACAGATGGGAGAGAAAAAATGACGGTTTATAATTTTAATCTACTCTTAGGCTTTGAAGCAAATGGTGTAGATGTTGCCCAAGCCCATCGTTTGCAGTTGTTTCGTAGTTTAGATTTAGATACTCGTTTTGTTTTTACTCAGTGGCCTCATTCTGATCAGTTAGATTATTTTTTATCAAAGGGTTATGATTATGAAGAACTGTTATTTGCCCAACTTCTTTTTACGGATCAACAGAGTGCAGCACCAACTCTTTCTCCACATGAACTAGAAGAGCAACTAGGTTTAAATACTTCGCAAATCATTCATGAGACAACTTCAGGAAGAACTTATCAGTTGAACGAAGGAGAGTTACTTGTTTTCGTATATGACAAGAAAGACTTCTCTAAAGTGCAGTTTATTGAATATTTTTCAGGGGGATATTTACTCAAAAGAGAAACCTATGCCGCAACAAAATTAGTAACAGATTATTTCATTTTAAATTATCAAAATGGTCACGTTTTAGCTGAGTTAGGAAGACGAGTCTATCACAATTTAGATGGAAGTGTCGGACTAGAAGAAATTTTAGTCAATGGGAAACAGCGTTATTTGCTTCAGAATGAAAAATTAATAACACATGCAGAATTGATGGAAATCTTTGTTAAAAAACTTCAATTGAAGGCAAATGATATTGTGATTATGGATAGAGCTTCAAATATGGATTTTGCGCGTCCTTTATTGGAGCAAGAGTCAGGAGCTCGGTTGGGATTGGTATTCCATTCGGAACATACTTTTGGAAATCAACCTTTTAGCTATGAATATTATTACCCTGTAAAATATGCTCATCGTTTTGATTTTATGATTGTTTCGACTGACCTACAGGCAAAAGTTTTGAAAGAATCTTTTGAGAAAGAGGGTAAGGAAGCTCCTAGGATTTATGTGATTCCTGTAGGGAGCCTGAAACAGTTACACTATTCTGAGCAAGATAGAAAAACTACCAAAGTGATGACGGCATCTCGACTGATATATTCTAAGCGCGTGGATTTAGCAATTCGGGCAGTCGCATTGGCTCATGAAAAAGGTGGAGATATTGAGTTTTCAATTTTTGGACGTGGCATAGAGTATGACAGTTTGGAAAATCTTATCCAAGAATTAGGGGCGCAGGAGTATGTTCATTTAATGGGCTATGCAGATCTGACAGCTCAATATTTGAATCATAGCATTTATCTGACAACTTCTTTATCTGAAACATTTGGTTTAACCTTGATGGAAGCGACTGGAGCAGGATTAGCTATGGTTGGTTTTGACTTGAGATATGGAAATCCATCCTTTATAAAAGATGGTTTTAATGGCTATCTAGTTTCTTTTGAGGATAAAAGTGATCAAGAAAGAGTAGAAGAAATTGCTCACATTCTCTTGAAACTGACTTCGCAAGACTTATCTAGCTATCAAGAAGCTTCCTATCATCTAGCAAGCTCATATTTAGAAGAAAATATTCTAGATTTGTGGAGAGAATTTTTTAGCAATGAGTCATCAATTTCTTTTCAAGAATAAAAAGGAGATGGAATCGTGACAGAATTAATAAGTATCATTGTACCTATTTATAACGTTGAGGAATATCTTAAAGAGTGTCTAGATAGTATCCAGAAACAGACCTACCAAAATTATGATTGTATCATGATTAACGATGGATCAACAGATAGTTCTAGAGAAATAGCAGAAACCTATTTAGTAGATAGCCGTTTTCGACTAATTAATCAAGATAATCAAGGCTTGAGTGCTGCAAGAAATACAGGTCTTAGGTACCTTAAGGAAGAGTCTTCTTTTGTGGCTTTTGTTGATAGTGATGATTATCTTAACCCCTTATTTTTAGAAAAATTAGCAGAACAAATCTCAGAAGATGTTGATATTATAGAAGGATCAATTCAAAGTTTTAAAGAAGGTATCTATTATAATCTTCTTCAAATTCATCAAGATAAGTTGGTTTTGACTACTGTAGAAGAAAAGTTAGAACAGCTTGTGTCCCAGGGATTGAGGGGCAGTGTATTTCCTAAATTGTATAGAAAAAGTTTGTTAAACGACAACTTTTTTCCTCAAGGATTCATCTTTGAAGATTTAGCAGTTATTCCAGAGCTAGTCACTCTTTCAAAAAAATGGGTTAAGATACAGGATGTTCTTTATTACTATAGAATCCGTGAAAATTCAATTACAACGAAATCATTCTCTGAGAAAAATTTAGATATTTTTAAAATTCTTGAGAAATTTGATTTATTCTTTGTAGATGCAGATCTCAATGTAAAGCTTTGGGCTGAAAGATTAAAATATGCACAATTAAATCATCAATATAAAACGACAGTATTAGAAGATAATCCTTATATTTCGAAATACCAAGAAAAACTTGAAAAGTTGATGCTTAAAATAAAAAAATATGAGAAGAGAGAAGTGACAGGAGAGTTGATTAGTATCATTATTTCTGTCTCTAATACCGAGCCTTATTTACGTCAGTGTTTAGATAGTCTTCTTAATCAAACTTATATTAGTTTTGAGGTTATTCTGTTAAATAATGGATCGACAGACTCTTCGGCTGCTATTTGTCAAGAATATGCTGAGAAGGATAGCCGCTTTAAGTATTTTGAAAAAGAACAAGATAGTATCTCCTCTTCTTATAATTTAGGAATTGAAGCTTCAAAGGGAACTTACATTACCTTTATAAAATCAGATGATTGGGTAGATTCAGATTATCTAGAACTACTTTATGCTACTATGATTGAGGAGAAAGCAGACATAGTAGTTTCAACTTATAAAACTTTTAATGTGGATACAGGTTTATTGGAGTATCATGCTTATCAGAAAGACTGTACAGAATCTATTTTCAATAAAAAGGACTTGCTTCTTGCGCTACCGAGGTTAGATAGGGATTCTTCCTTTAGCTATGTTTTTGGAAAATTAGTATCTCGTATCGCTTTAGGAAAGATTCGGTTTAACGAAAGTACCCAGTTGGGAGAGGATATGGAGTTCTGGTATAAGCTTTATCTTGTTTCTGAAAAAGTGGTCTATCTAAATAGAGATACTTATACTCTCAGAAAATATAGTGGTATTCAGAATTATCTAAGTCCAGAATTCGTTTGTAGTGATATTCAACAACGTCTACAATTTATATCAATTCTTGCAGCGAAAAATATAGATGTAAAAGACTATATTGAAAATCTCATCTTGCTTTTAAACTATAGAATTGGTTTTTTAGAAGGCAATTCATCTACATCGAAAGATATGAGATGGTTAAAAGAAACGTTATTTCTACTAGGAGGAGAATAGTTAATGATACCAGATTTGATTAGCGTAATTGTTCCGATTTATAATGTTGAGGACTATATACGACAATGTTTTGATAGTTTACTGAATCAAACCTATCAAAATTTTGAAGTTTTGATGATTAATGATGGCTCTCCAGATAATTCAGCTTCTATCTGTCAGGAGTATGCGGCTAGAGATTCTCGTTTTCGCTATTTTGAAAAGGAGAATGGTGGTATTTCAACAGCAGTAAATTTAGGAATTGAACATTCACAAGGAGAATATGTTACACTAATGGACCCAGATGATTGGGCAGATAACGACTATCTTGAAGTTCTGTACAATGCTATTGTTCAAGAAGGAGCAGATGTATCGATTTCAAGTTATAAACGCTTTAATATGAGTGATAATAGCTTCTATTTTCATGCCTTTACTAAAGAATATGATAAAAAAGTTTTTACTAACAAGGAGTTTTTAGAAAGTTTACCAAATTTGGTAGCTTCAGACTATTCATTTTTTATTACATTTAGTAAATTAGTACGAAAAGAAATGATTGGTCTTATTCGTTTTAATGCTGACACTAAACTGGCTATGGACATGGAATTCTGGTATAAAGTATATCTTAAAGTGAATAAGGTGGTATTTGTGAATAGAGATACCTATACTTATAGAATACATAGTACATCAGCTGCAAATAATTTAACTGTTGAAAAACTTAAAAGTAGTATGCAACATCGTTTAGCTTTCATAGCTATCCTTGCTGCTCGAGGAATAAATATAGAGTCTTATGTTCAAGATTATATAGGACATTTATATGATGTAATGGCAGTTATTGAAAATCAAGGTTTAGAAGCAGATGAAACTTTAAGATGGATTAGGGAGATGATGTATCTTTTGACTTTCAAGAATGAAGAATAGTGGCTAAAACTGTCACTATATAACTATTTGCTGGATTGCTAGCATAAGAGAAATGGATAAATAGGAGATGAGAAGTGGATCAGGAGCTTATTAGTATTATCGTTCCAATTTTTAATACTGAAAAATATTTACATCAATGTTTAGATAGCATATTGAGCCAATCTTATGGAAACTTTGAATGTTTATTAATAAATGATGGTTCAACAGATGCTTCTGCTAGCATTTGTAGAGAATATGTTGCTAAAGATGCTCGTTTTCGTTATTTTGAAAAGGAGAATGGTGGCGTTTCCTCGGCACGTAATTTAGGAATCGAACGTTCGGGGGGGGCGTACGTTACCTTTATTGATTCGGATGATTGGGTAGAGTTTGATTATCTAGAAGTTCTGTATTCTGCCATTATTCAAGATTCTGCTGATATATCTGTGTCTTCTTATAGGACGTATGAAATGTCTAGGAATCAGTGGCTTTTCCATGCTTTTAAACGAGTGGAACATCAAAAGGTGTTCAGCAAACAAGAATTGATTAGTAAATTAATATTTTTAAATGGTCATGATTGTTCTTTTGGATTTGCAAGTTGTAAATTAGTCCGTAAAAGTATCTTAACTGGGATATGGTTTAATGAATCTACTCATTTAGGTGAGGATATGGAATTTTGGTTTAAATTATACCTAATTGCTGAAAAGGTAGTTTTTTCGAATAGAGATACCTATGTTTATCGTAGAGATCTAACTGATTCAAAATATGCTTCTTTGAAACATACTCAATCTGATGTGCAGCACCGCTTGAATTTTATTGCTTTTCTTAGAGCTAGAGGGATGGATACAGATATTTTTGTAAATGAACTTCTGAATAGGTTATATGACATGAAGACGAACTTGGAACTTGATCAATTTGAACATAGGGAAGTGATAGGGTACATTGAAGAGGTTCTGTTGTTACTAGAAGTGAATATAAATCCTTAAATCCATAAGATTGTTAAGAAAATTGAGGAGCAGGGATAAATGATAGAATTTTCATTTACCTAAGACGATATTTTATCATAAAATAGATATACTGCTGACTCAGTTTTTCATACAATAGAGGAGATAGAAGTATATTTTCTGAATGGAAGAAATGAGTTAATTCCTGAAAGATAATGTTTGAAAAATGAGAAATTAAAGTCTATGTACTCGGTGGATAAGACCTAGGGGAGAGTAGAAAAATTAGTAGTTATGAGCAGATTTTTTCTGCTTTTTTTGATATAATTATTATATTTGGGAATTAATACTCAATGAAAATCAAAGAGCAAACTAGGAAGCTAGCCGCAGGTTGCTCAAAACACTGTTTTGAGGTTGTGGATAAGACTGACAAAGTCAGGAACACATATCTACGGCAAGGCGAAGCTGACGTGGTTTGAAGAGATTTTCGAAGAGTATAAATAGAGTGATTTTAAAGGTTCTATTCCTTTATTCAACTATTGTTTGAGCTTGTATTTTTTAGTTAAGTTATTTAGTTTTAAAACAAGATTTACCAAAATAAAAATGCATAAAATATAGGGTAGCTAAGTTGGCTGATAAAGATTGTTTTTTTGTTTTCATAGATATCTAGGCAAGTATCCCTACTTACAAAAAGGGGTAAAGAGTAACATTGTAATCATGTGTAGAAAGGGTCAATTATGAAAAATATATTTTCATCCATCATTTTAAAAAAACTGAGTATTAGTTTTTTTCTATTATTTATATATGTAGTGGGTAGTAGAATTAGTTTACCTTTTGTTGATTTGAATAGTAGAGATTTTCTAGGAGGAACGACCGCTTATTTAGCATTCTCAACCGCTCTTACAGGTGGGAATTTAAGAAGTCTCTCCCTTTTTTCTATTGGTCTTTCACCATGGATGTCTGCTATGATATTATGGACTATGCTCTCTCTTTTTAAGGGACTTACTGGAAGTGGGAAGGAATCACAAGATAGACGACAGATGTACTTAACTTTAGTGATTGCTCTTATTCAGTCAGCAGCTGTAGTTCTAAGTTTACCTATCCAATCATCCTATTCAACTGTTCTAGTTTATATCTTAAATATCAGCCTGTTATGTGCAGGTAGTTTTTTCTTGATATGGCTGTCAGATATTAATGCTAGTAATGGTGTTGGAGGAGCGATGTTAATTTTGCTTACCTCTATGATTATTAATATGCCCCAAGATATTATTAATTCTATTCAGATATTAACTCCTCCTGCCTGGGTTGTCATTTTAATGGTTTTATTTGCACTTGTTTCTACCTACGTCAATGTCATTTTATATCGTGCTCGTTACCGTGTGCCAGTAAATAAAATTGGCTTACACAGTCGTTTTAAACGTTATTCTTATTTTGAGATGGCCTTAACTCCTGCTGGAGGAATGCCTTATATGTATGTTATGACCTTTATGACTCTGCCAATTTATCTTTTGATGTTACTTAGAATGTTTGATTCTCATAATCCACTCTATGAAACATTGATAGGGGAATTTACAATGGGGAAACCTTTGTGGATTTATACTTATCTTTTGATGTTGTTTGTATTTAACCTTATATTTGCTTTTATTAGTATGAGTGGAGAGCAGATAGCTGACTCTATGAAAAAATCAGGTGAGTATATCTATGGGATTTATCCTGGGGAGGACACGAGCCGTTTTATTAATCGATTAATTTTTCGATTTGCCTTTATAGGAGCCGTGTATAGTATTATTATTGCAGGGCTTCCCATGCTTTTTGTTTTATATGATGAGCGTTTTTTACGCTTGACAATGATTCCAGGTCTTTTATTTATGTTGCTTGGAATGATTTTTATGGTTAGAGAAGAACTGATAGCTCTGAGACTAAATGAGACTTATAAACCATTAATTTAGGAGGACAGTATGTATTATTTTATTCCATCTTGGTATGGTTCAGGGCGACAGTGGCATGCGGATATTACACCGTGGTATTTTAGCTTCTTCAAACTAGAATTTGACGATACTTTCAATCAGATTCGTTTATTTCAGAGACAAGAAATTACCTCCCACCTAATGATATTAGCTTATCATCCTCATCTACGCTATTTTTTACATCGTCATGGTGTTTTAGAGGCATCTGTTTATTCTGTGTTTGATGACATGCAGGATTTGCACGATCCACATGTACAAGTGTTGAATATGTGGGATATTGAATGGGATAAAGAGTGTGAATTTCTATATAGTCCCTTTGCAATCACTGTTTACAAACAAGGTAAACGGTATGCTCAAGTGGAGCATGGAACGGAAGGTTTCATAAGTGATATTCAATATTTTCATGAAAATGGTCAGTTACTTGAACATTATATAATGGATGATCGTGGCTTTGTGTCGAGTGTGATTTATTTTAAAGATGGGGCTCCATCTTATCAAGACTATTTGAATTTGAAAGGAATTTGGCAATTTAGAGAGTATCTACAAGAAGATGGCAGAGTTGAAGTAAATCCTATTTTTTCTTATCAATATAAAAATACCAGTTATAAAAACATAGGAGAATTGATTGCGGAATTCTTTGAAAAAAGACTCTTACAACAATATAAGGAGGATGATATTTATATCCTGCCTTCTCACGAGAAACATAATGAATTTGTCTTATCTCGTTTGTCGGAGAATAGTACTAAAATTTTGAGTCTTTTTATTGGCCGTAATCCTCAGGAAAGTTTAAGCGAATTGGGTGCTTTTTGTAAAAAAGTTGATTTAGTTTTAGTGGATAGAGAGGATAGTCTTCAACAGTTGCAGAGTCTCTATCCTGAAAAAATTGCTAAATTTCAACATCTGTCTCCTTTCGATACTCGTTTAAGACTTGGAAAAAGTCAAAGAAAGAAAGAATCGATTATTTATTTCCATCTTAATTTTGAAGAGGGACTGGATGAAGAAGGGATTTATGAAGTTCTATCATTTGTTGCTAAGACAGACGATACAGAATTAGTTTTTGGTACTTTTGCAGCAAATCAAGAACAAATGAGTCAAGTTGAAGAGTTGGTACAAGAAATTATTTCCGAACGTATCCATGTAGCCAATTTTGAAAAAGAATCAGATTATGGAGAAGCTGAGAATCCATTGGAAGAAAATGAGAATCAGAATTTACGTTATCAATTTATAAATATGCATGATGAGTCGGATTTGATTAAAAATTTAGAATATGTACGTTTGATTATTGATCTCAGCATTCAGCCTCATCTTTATACACAGATAGCTGCCATAAGTGCGGGGATTCCTCAAATTAATAGAGTTAAGACAGTTTATGTAGAGCATTTAAAGAATGGCTATCTTCTTTCGGAAGTATCAGAACTTCACAAGGCTATGTCTCATTATCTAGATACACTCAAGGAATGGAATCAGTCGCTAATTTATACAATTGACAAAATTAAAGAGCATACAGGAAAACGTTTCTTAGAAAAATTGCATTATTGGATTGGAGAAGTAACAAATGGTGAGGGAACATAAAATTTTACAAATAGGAATTGATAACTGGAAACACCATTATGATATTCCTGAAAATATGGATTGGTACTACTTCTGTCCAGATTCTCCTCGTGCTATTCGCAAAATGATGGAGATAGATAAGATTTCAAGTTTTCATGCTGTTTTGATAGAAGATGGGCGTTATTTGAGTGATTTGTTGCCTTTTTCTAAAAACTTAGATCCTTATACAGTTTTTTATCCTCAAGATTTTCAATCAAATGATTCAGATATTTTAGATTTACTGAAAAAACGTTGTGCAAGAGCTATTGATTTCTCCGAACCAGAAAAATTACTAAAAGATTTATCGACTTCTCTATTTGGAGGAGGATATGGCGATAAAATGAAACCTTCTACAATACAAGTTCACCATTCATTTCAAGGAAATGTATCTTATCAAGGGCATGAATATTTAGAGTTAGAGGGAGATTTTGGTGAGGAGTTTTCTCAGGTAGCATATTGGAGCTATAATATTGCTGTAACACGTAGTTTACCGATTGAATTATGGCTTGAATATGAAAAAAATTCAGGAGTTGAGTTTCGATTTCGTGTCAAAAAGATTTTTGAAGGATCGGTTGCTGATATTACAGAGGATCTTGTTTTTGAAGAGTCGGATTTAGCTTCTACTATTTTGATTGAGCAGACATATAATGCCTATTTGTCGCTTTCTATTGAAGCAAGAGGAAAGGGAAAACTAAAAATTGGAAATCTTCATCAACGTTGGAGTAGAAAACAATTCGGTAAATTCGTTTTAGGTGGAAATACTCTTCATGATCAAAAAAGAGATGAAATTAACTATTTCTTCCATCCAGGAGATTTTAAACCGCCTTTGGCTATTTATTTTGCAGGATATCGACCTGCGGAAGGTTTTGAAGGTTATTGGATGATGAAAAATCTGGGATGTCCTTTCCTTCTGTTTTCAGATCCTCGTATAGAAGGTGGTGCTTTCTATATAGGAAGTGAAGAGTTAGAAAGTAAGGTTAGAAAAACCATCCAGTATTACCTTGATTATTTAGGTTTAACATCTAGTGATTTAATTTTATCGGGGCTCTCTATGGGAACCTTTCCAGCACTTTATTATGGATCTTTTTTTGAGCCATATGCTGTTGTTGTCGGAAAACCTTTGACGAATATTGGAACTGTTGCTAGACGCGGTCGCTTGGATGCTCCTTGGATATTTAATACAGGATTTGATGTATTGAGCCATCAAACAGGTGGTATGACTTCTGGGCATGCGAATGAATTGGATCAGTATTTTTGGAAATCTTTCAAAAAAGCAGATTTTTCAAACACAACCTTTGGTCTGTCCTATATGAAGGATGAAGATATGGATCCTCAGGCATACGAAGAGTTAGTGGAACATTTATGTAATACAGGCGCTAAGATACTATCCAGAGGTACTTCTGGTCGACATAATGATGATACTGGGGAAAATGTTGCCTGGTTTTTGCATTTCTATCATATGGTTTTAAAAACAGGATTTGGACGAGGTGAGGTATGATTATCAGACAGAGACCAGATATCAAATGGGGAGACAGACTAAATATGTATATTTACGGTACGAAGGTGACCTATCATTCTGACTCTCATGTGAGCATATATAATCCATTAGTTCCTTCAGGGACTAAAATTCAAGGTTGGGTTTCGCATACGAATTATCAGGCCGCTCGAAAACAACCAAGCCTTCCATTGTTGAAAAGAAAACAAGAATATCAATTAATAATGAAATTTGACTGCCAACCTAAAAAAGGGGTGTACACATCAATTACATTTTTTGACCGATATGGTGATGTCATTGAAGAAAAAATTGAAAAACATAAAAGTTTTACGTTTACTTACCCTGAGGATGCCCACACCTATCAAGTCCATCTCTTAAGTGCTGGCTTTGAATCTTTGGATTTTTATTCTTTTTCTATTGAGGAGATTAATCGTGATTAAAGAGGTTTATCAGAGCTTTCAACTTAGAAGAGTTAAAAAAATTCTAAAAAAAATCAATGCCCTAAAGCATAAGATGGAATCTTTGTCGGACCAAGAACTGTCTGCAAAAACAGTGGAGTTTCGCCGACGTCTGGCTAAAGGAGAAACTTTGGACGATCTCTTAGTAGAGGCTTTTGCAGTTGTTCGTGAGGCAGATCGTCGGATTTTGGGGATGTTTCCTTATGATGTTCAGGTAATGGGGGGGATTGTTATTCATGAGGGTAACGTCGCTGAAATGAGTACTGGAGAAGGAAAAACTTTGACAGCAACGATGCCTGTTTACCTTAATGCTTTAACAGGAAAAGGGACAATGGTGATTACCCCGAATGCATATCTTGCCAAGCGGGATGCCGAGGAGATGGGAGAGGTTTATCGTTTTCTAGGTTTAACAATAGGAGTTCCTTTTGTAGAGAGTGGTAAAGATTTCTCTGTTGAAGAAAAGAGGGAGATGTATAACTCTGATATTATATATACAACAAATGGTAACTTGGGTTTTGATTATTTAAATGATAATTTAGCATCGAATAAGGAAGGCAAATTTTTGCGTCCCTTTGATTATGCGATTATTGATGAGATAGATGATATTTTGTTAGATAGCGCCCAAACTCCTTTAATTATCGCTGGAGCTCCTAGAGTTCAGTCTAATCATTATGGTATTGTTAATACTCTTATGACTACGCTAGTAGAAGGTGAAGATTTTATTTACAAAGAGGAGAAGGGAGAAGTTTGGTTAACGAAACAGGGAGCCAAGGAAGCGGAAAGTTTCTTTGGAATTGACCATCTATATAATGAAAAAAATGCAGTTTTTGCTCGCCATATAGCATACGCAATGAGGGCTCATAAGCTCTATACAAAAGATAAAGATTATGTTATTAGGGGCAATGAGATGGTTCTTGTAGATAGAGGTTCTGGACGTTTATTAGAACAAACTAAACTACAGGGAGGACTTCATCAGGCAATCGAGGCCAAAGAGCATGTCAAACTTTCTCCAGAGACGCGTGCTATGGCTTCTATTACTTATCAGAGTCTATTTAAAATGTTCAATAAGCTTTCTGGTATGACAGGTACAGGTAAAGTTGCAGAAAAAGAATTTCGAGAGACTTATAATATGGCTGTTGTACGGATTCCTACTAACCGCCCTAAACAACGAATTGACTATCCAGACAATCTATACGTTACTTTACCTGAAAAAGTATATGCTTCCTTGGAATACATTAAAGAATACCATGCTAAGGGGAACCCCTTATTGGTCTTTGTTGGCTCGGTAGAGATGTCTCACTTGTATTCATCGCTTTTGTTACGAGAAGGGATTGCTCATAATGTTCTGAATGCTCACAATGTGGCGCGTGAAGCACAAATTATCTCAGAGTCAGGTCAGATGGGAGCTGTGACAGTTGCTACTTCCATGGCAGGACGAGGTACGGATATCAAACTTGGTAAGGGAGTTGCAGAACTGGGCGGTTTAATTGTTATCGGAACAGAGCGGATGGAAAGCCAGCGTGTTGATCTTCAAATCCGTGGACGTTCTGGTCGTCAAGGAGATCCTGGCATGAGTAAATTCTTTGTATCTTTGGAAGATGATGTTATTAAGAAATTTGGTCCATCTTGGGTACATAAGAAGTATAAAGATTATCAAGTTCAAGATATGACACAACCAGAAGTTTTAAAAGGACGTAAGTATCGTAATCTTGTGGCTAAAGCACAATATTCTAGCGATAGTGCTGGACGTGCGGCACGTATTCATACATTGGAATATGCTGAGAGTATGAATATTCAAAGAGAAATGATGTATAAAGAGAGAAATCGATTAATAGATGGTTCTCGTGATTTAGAGGATGTTGTGGGAGAAATTATTGATACTTATATAGATCAAGTAGCTTCTTCAAACTACGAGAGTCGCGAATTGTTGTTTCACTTTATCGTAACTAATATTAGTTTTCATGTTAAAGAGCTTCCAGAAGATATTGATGTAACAAATAAAACTGCAGTTCGTTCTTTCATTAAACAGATTATTGATAAAGAACTTTCTGAAAAAAGAGCCTTACTTGAACAGCATGATTTATATGAACAGTTTTTACGACTTTCCTTGCTTAAGGCTATTGACTATAATTGGGTAGAGCAAGTGGATTATCTTCAGCAATTATCTATGGCTATTAGCGGTCAGTCTGCTGCCCAGAAAAATCCTATTGTAGAGTACTATCAAGAAGCCTATGCAGGCTTTGAAACCATGAAGGAACAAATTCGTGTGGATATGGTGCGTAATCTCCTGATGGGCTTGGTTGAAGTCACTCCTAAGGGTGAGATTATTACTCATTTCCCATAAGAAGAGGAAAATATGACAATTTACAATATAAATTTAGGAATTGGCTGGGCTAGCAGTGGTGTTGAATATGCCCAAGCCTATCGTGCTGGTATTTTTAGAAGTCTAAATCTGTCTTCTAAGTTTATCTTTACAGATATGATTTTAGCCGATAATATTCAGCATTTAACAGCCAATATTGGTTTTGATGACGATCAAGTTATTTGGCTATATAATCACTTTACAGATATTAAGATTGCGCCGACTAGCGTGACAGTGGATGACGTCTTGGCTTATTTTGGTGGTGAAGAAAGTCACAGAGAAAAAAATGGTAAGGTTTTACGTGTCTTCTTTTCTGATCAGGATAAGTTTGTGAGCTGTTACTTGGTTGATGAAAATAAAGACTTGGTTCAGTATGTAGAGTATGTTTTTAAAGGAAATTTGATTCGTAAGGATTACTTTTCTTACACTCGTTATTGTACCGAATACTTTGCTCCCAAGGACAATGTTGCAGTGCTATATCAACGAACTTTTTACAATGAAGATGGGACCCCAGCCTATGATATCTTGATGGATCAAGGGAAAGAAGAAGTTTACCGTTTCAAGGATAAGATTTTCTATGGGAAGCAATCCTTTATGCGTGCTTTTATGAAATCCTTGAATTTGAACAAGTCTGATTTGGTCATTCTTGATAGGGAGACAGGCATTGGGCAGGTTGTTTTTGAGGAAGCGCAGGTAGCGCATCTAGCGGTAGTTGTTCATGCGGAGCATTATAGTGAAAATGCTACAAATGAGGATTATATTCTTTGGAATAACTATTATGACTATCAGTTTACTAATGCGGATAAGGTTGATTTCTTTATCGTATCCACTGATAAGCAGAGAGAAGTTCTGCAAGAACAATTTGCCAAATACACCCAGCACCAACCAAAGATTGTTACCATTCCTGTAGGTAGTATTGACTCCTTGACAGAGTCAAGTCAAGGGCGTAAGCCATTTTCATTGATTACGGCTTCGCGTCTTGCCAAAGAAAAACACATTGACTGGTTGGTCAAGGCGGTCATTGAGGCACATAAGGAAATACCTGAATTAACCTTTGATATTTATGGTAGCGGTGGAGAAGATTCTCTGCTTAGAGACATTATTGCAACTCATCAGGCTGAGGATTATATCAAGCTTAAGGGGCATGCGGAACTTTCGCAGATTTATAGCCAGTATGAGGTCTACTTGACTGCTTCTACTAGCGAAGGATTTGGTTTGACCTTGATGGAAGCTATTGGTTCTGGTCTCCCCCTAATCGGTTTTGATGTGCCTTATGGTAATCAGACTTTTATTGAAGATGGGCAAAATGGTTATTTGATTCCAAGTTCATCTGACCATGTAGAAGACCAGATCAAGCAAGCTTTTGCAGCTAAGATTTGTCAATTGTATCAAGAAAATCGTTTGGAAGCTATGCGTACCCATTCTTACCAGATTGCAGAAGGCTTCTTAACCAAAGAAATTTTAGAAAAGTGGAAGAAAACAGTAGAGGAGGTGCTCCATGATAGAACTTTATGATCGTTATAGTCAGGAAAGTCGAGATTTACATGAAAGTTTAGTAGCTACTGGTTTTTCTCAATTTGGAGTGGTCATCGATGCAGATGGTTTTTTACCTGATGGTCTGGTGTCCCCATTTACCTATTATCTAGGCTATGAAAAGGGAAAACCTCTCTATTTTAACCAAGTTCCTGTTCCAGATTTTTGGGAAATTTTAGGAGATAATCAGTCAGCTCGTATTGAAGATGTGACGCAGGAGAGGGCTGTTATTCATTATGCAGATGGCTTACAGGCTCGTCTAGTCAAGCAGGTGGACTGGAAAGATTTAGAAGGTAGAGTACGTCAGGTTGACCATTACAATCGCTTTGGTGCTTGCTTTGCCACAACAACCTATAGCGCAGATAGTGAACCGATTATGACGGTTTACCAAGATGTCAATGGTCAGGAAGTCTTGCTGGAAAACCATGTGACGGGTGATATCTTATTGACTTTACCTGATCAATCTATGCGTTGCTTTGCAAATAAGGTTGAATTTATCATCTTCTTTTTGCAAGATTTAGGATTCGATAGCCATCAGCTTATCTTTAATACGTTAGCGACTCCTTTCTTGGTTTCCTTCCATCATCCAGATAAGTCTGGATCAGATGTCTTGGTTTGGCAGGAACCTCTCTATGATGCCATTCCAGGCAATATGCAGTTAATTTTGGAAAGCGATGATGTGCGTACTAAGAAGATTATCATTCCAAGCAAGGCGACTTATGAACGTGCTTTAGAGTTGACTGACGAGAAATACCATGCTCAGTTTGTGCATTTGGGTTACCATTATCAGTTCAAACGTGATAATTTCCTAAGACGAGATGCCTTAATCTTGACTAATTCTGATCAGATTGAGCAAGTAGAAGCGATAGTAGAAGCTTTACCTGATATCACTTTCCGTATTGCAGCGGTGACAGAAATGTCTTCTAAATTACTAGATTTGCTTCGTTATCCTAATGTGGTGCTTTATCAGAACGCTAGTCTACAAAAAATTCAAGAACTGTATCAACTGTCAGATATTTACTTGGATATAAACCACCATAATGAATTATTGCAGGCAGTTCGTCAGGCCTTTGAGCATAATGTGTTGATTTTTGGCTTTAATCAGACAGTACATAATCGATTCTATATCGCCCCAGATCATTTATTTGAAAGTAGTGAGGTTCCTGCTTTGGTTGATGCGATTAAACTGGCCCTTTCGGATATTTCACAAATGAGTCAGGCACTTGGAAAGCAAGGTCAACAAGCAAACTATGTTGATTTGGCTCGATATCAGGAAACCATGCAAGTTGTTTTAGGAGGCTAACATGTCAGATGAAGATTTATTTTACAAAGATGTTGAAGGTCGTATGGAAGAGTTGAAACAAAAACC
>CAUQNI010000023.1:0-23384 GCA_963519555.1 uncultured bacterium | reverse complement strand
TTGAGGCAGATGTCTTGGTTTCATCCTGAATTGGCACACCTTCTTTGGCTTCAATAGCTTGGTGCAATCCATCAGAATAACGACGACCTTCCATGGTACGACCTGTAAATTGGTCGACAATCAAGATTTCTTGCTCTTCGCTGACCACATAGTCAATATCGAGAAGCATGATGTAGTTGGCACGAAGGGCATTATCGATAAAGTGAGTCAAAGCCACGTTTTCGATGTCATAAAGGTTTTCAAGCTTGAAGTAGCTTTCAGCCTTGTCAATCCCTGAATCAGACAAACCGATAGTCTTAGACTGCACATCGATGATGTAGTCGTCTTTGTCCAAAGATTTTACATAGTGGTCTGCCATGTGGTAAAGCTGACTGGTTTCAACTGCGTTAGCACCTGATACGATCAAAGGTGTACGGGCCTCGTCAATCAAGATTGAGTCAACCTCATCGACCAAGGCATAGTTAAGCGGACGTTGTACCATGTTTTCAGCGCGAACGACCATGTTATCACGAAGGTAGTCAAATCCGATTTCTGAGTTAGTTGAGTAGGTAATATCACACTCATAGGCTTCTTTTTTCTCCATTGGAGATTTGGCAGCCAAGTTAATCCCTACTGACAAACCAAGCCATGAGTACAATTCACCCATCTCAGTCGCATCACGTTCTGACAGGTATTCATTGACTGTAACTACGTGAACCCCTTTACCTGAAAGGGCATTGAGGTATACGGGCATGGTCGCAGTCAAGGTTTTTCCTTCCCCTGTACGCATCTCTGGCACGTCACCATGGTGAAGAACGATTCCCCCCATGACCTGAACCTTATATGGGAAGAGTCCTAGGACACGTTTGGCACCCTCACGGACAACCGCAAATGCTTCATAAAGCAACGAATCCAGTGATTCTCCATTTTGATAACGTTCTTTAAATTCAACTGTTTTTGCTTTTAGTTGGTCATCTGTCAAAGCAGCCATTTGGTCTTCGTATTTGAAAACCTTGTCAGCCATCTTTTCCAGACGACGGATTTCTCCTTTATCATTTTCGATAATTGTTTTTAAAATATTAGCCATGTTTTTCCTTACTTTAAATTCCGAATATTTTAGAATGTTCTTTTAATTTTAGCACAATTACTGATTATTTTCAAGGAAGAATCCCCATTTTGAAAAGGAAAAAGAGGCTAGTTTCCAAGCTAACCTCTCTGACTTTTATGATACTTTAATTGCCAAAAATCGGCAAAATGGCAAATAGGATAAATAGATTAATCCAAAGAGAAAAACAGCAGATCAATCCAAAAACAAAGAGACTGACTTTCTTGGACAGCAAGGCCATCAAAATCGACAGAATTCCAAAAACTAGCAAGACTTTCTGTATGCTGAAGAGGTCAATCTTTCCCCCCAGAATCGGACTGCCCCAAGGAAGAAAGAAGAAAGCAATCCAGATCAACAGAACTAAACCAATATAGACCTTAGAATAGCGTGTAATAAATGATTTTAGTTGTTCCATAAGCTACCTCCTATTAAAAAACATATAAATTAATGCCTTCCGCCCTTAGACTTTCCTAACTCCTTTCTTAGTCTAAGCATTTTTTTGAAACAAAAATAAGTTGACCTATTCAGACCAATAGCTAGCAGAATAAAAAGAAACCAAATGCCCCATAACTTGATGTCTGCCACATTTCTCAAGACGATATTGAAAAACAGAACTGAAATAACTGTCCAAGCAAGGCTAAAAAGAGCATAGAGGGGGATGTAAAACCAGTAAAAATAGTAAAATATTGGGAAAAATTTACTATTTCTGTTGGCCTTTTCAATCCAGTTATCAAAATAAAAGTAAGGTGCTAAAAGTAAGAATTTAAACAAATGTTCCATCATCAACACCTCGCTTTGATAGCGTTTTCTTTATCTTCATTCTATCAAAAAAATCTGGAAATGTCATTCCAAATTCTACTTTTTTATTTACGTTTTCTTGCGATGAGATGGATTGGTGTTCCTTCAAAGACAAAGGCCTTGTGGATTTGATTTTCCAAGAGTATAAATCAATGCCTTCCGCCTTTAGATTTCCCTAACTCCCGTCTCAAACGAAACATTTTTTTGAAGAAGATGTAGTCTAGCCAGTCACTGCCTAGAGATAGGACTATCAACAGCAACCAAACACCCCAAGCACTCATATCTGATTCATGTGTGAGAACAATAGGGAAAAATAAGAATGAAAAAATTGTCAGATCCAGACTAAACAGAGCTAAAAGGGAAAAATAAATCCAGTAGAAATAGTAGATGATGGGGAAAAACTTACTGTTTCTATCAGCATTGTCTATCCAATAGAAAAAGTAAAAACAAGGAAATAAGAGTATCAATTGATTAAACGACAGTTTCATTATCGACACCTCTCTTTGTTAGCGCTTTCTTTATCTTCATTCTATCAAAAAAATCTGGAAATGTCATTCCAGATTCTACTTTTTTATTTACGTTTTCTTGCGATGAGATGGATTGGTGTTCCCTCAAAGACAAAGGCCTTGCGGATTTGATTTTCCAAGAAACGCAAGTAAGAAAAGTGCATGAGCTCTTCTTCATTGACAAAGATGACAAAGGTTGGTGGTTTGGTTGCCACTTGGGTCGCATAGAAAATCTTGAGACGTTTCCCTTTGTCTGTCGGTGTTGGGTTGATGGCAATAGCATCCATGATCACATCATTCAAGACAGCTGATGGAATACGTGTGTTTTGACTTTCACTGATTTGTTTGATCATCTCAGGCAGTTTGTGGAGACGTTGCTTGGTCAAGGCTGATACAAAGATAATCGGGGCGTAAGGCAGGTATTGGAACTGCTCACGAATATCTTCTTCCCAGTTTTTCATGGTGTGATTGTCTTTTTCAAGCGTATCCCACTTGTTGACCACGATAATCATTCCTTTACCAGCTTCATGGGCAAATCCTGCAATACGCTTGTCGTATTCACGGATACCTTCTTCTGCATTGATGACCATCAAGACCACATCTGAACGGTCAATAGCTCGCATGGCACGCATAACAGAGTATTTCTCAGTATTTTCATAGACCTTACCAGACTTACGCATACCAGCCGTATCAATCATGGTAAACTCTTGGCCATCTGTATCTGTAAAGTGGGTATCAATGGCGTCACGCGTTGTTCCAGCAACTGGACTGGCAATGACACGGTCTTCTCCCAAGATAGCATTAATCAAGCTTGATTTTCCGACGTTAGGACGACCAATCAAGCTAAACTTAATCACATCTGGATTTTCTTCTTCATATTCATTTGGAAGATTTTCTACGATGGCGTCTAGTACATCCCCTGTACCGATACCATGGACAGATGAGATTGGCAGTGGTTCACCCAAACCGAGGGCATAGAAATCATAGATATCATTTCGCATCTCAGGGTTGTCCACCTTGTTAACTGCGAGGATAACTGGTTTGTGGGTTTTATACAGTTTACGTGCTACGTATTCGTCCGCATCGGTAATTCCTTCCTTACCAGACACCACAAAGACGATAACATCGGCTTCTTCCATGGCAATTTCTGCCTGGTGCTTGATTTGTTCCATGAAAGGAGCATCGACATCATCGATTCCTCCTGTATCAATCATGCTAAACGAACGATTGAGCCACTCACCCGTTGCATAAATACGGTCACGTGTCACTCCTTCGACATCTTCTACAATGGAGATTCGCTCACCAGCGATCCGATTAAATAGGGTTGATTTCCCAACATTGGGACGTCCTACAATGGCAATAGTTGGTAGGGCCATAATTTCTCACTTTCTACAATAACTTCTTCTGTTCAAGATTTTTTCTAGTTGAGTTTGGTTCAGCTTGACCAAACTGTTCTGCTAGACGCTGGCTCCAGCTTGTGGTCGCACGTGCTCCAGCATAGTCCGCCTGTACACGGTCATAAGCTTCGATTGCCTCAACTGTTTGTTCCTGATATTCTTCCTCAAAAACAACATTCTCTAGTGGCAGTCTTGGTTTCACATCATGATGTTGATTTGGCACACCTAGTGCCATCCCAAAGACAGGATAGGTGTAATCAGGCAGGTTAAAAAGCTCTGCTACTTCTTCTGACTTGTATCGAACCAAACCAATGATGACTCCACCATAGCCCAAGCTTTCAGCTGCCAGCAGGGCATTTTGTCCAGCAAGAGCTGCATCGACCGAACTAATCAAGAGACCTTCCACACCTTGGGGTTGGAAGGTGTCAGTATGAAGTCGGGCTCCCTTTTCTGCTCGGTTCAAATCTCCGACAAAAAGAAGAAAAACAGCAGACTGGCGAATAGCTTCTTGAGGCACCAATTCATACAGAGCATCTTTCTTTTCTTGACTTCGTACCACAATCACAGAGTAGGATTGAAAATTCTTCCAAGACGAGGCCATTTGAGCTGCTGTCAGGATTTCAGTCAAGTCTTCCTGAGGCAGGGCTTGCTCCTTAAATCTGCGCACTGAAGTGTGGGCCTTCATTAATTTAATTGTTTCTGTCATCGACGGTTTACTCCTTCTAAACGAGTCTCCTCAGCCAAATAACGGATGCGTTCCATGACGCGTCTGGCTTCCCAGGTTTCGTCATTTCCATGCTTCCCTTTAGCGAAATGCAACTCCAAATCTTCAAAGTTAAAGTTGGAGGTGAAAAAGGTCGGTAAATTTTCCTGCATCCGATATTGGAGAATGACCTGCAGGATTTCATCACGCACCCAAGCTGTTGATTGCTCGGCACCAATATCATCTAAAATCAGGACTTCAGAAAGCTTAATCTCATCTACCAAAATCTTAACATTACCATCACCGATAGCATTTTTGACATCAATGACAAAGCTAGGATAGTGGAGGAGAGTGGATGAAACACCACGTTTTTCTGATAAATCATGGGCTAAAGCAGCCACCATGAAACTTTTACCCACACCAAAGTCTCCATATAAGTAAAGACCTTTTCGAATAGTTGGATATTGCTCCACGAAGGCTAATAGCTTTTCAAAAACTGGCAAGCGCCCCAAATCATCCAAGTCAACTTGAGCTAAACTAGCTTTCCTGAGACTAGCTGGCAGATTGATTAACTTGAGACGGTTCTTTATAGCCGCTTCTTTTTCCGCTGCGATTAGTTCAGGAGTTTCTTCATAAGAAACATCCGCATAGCCATGGTTCATAACCAAAATCGGCTTGTAGCCTTTGGCAATATAATCCGTATCCCCACGGAGAAACTTGTCACGCTCGGTGATGTACTGATTAAACTTGGAGATACTACGATTTAATTCCTCTGGAGTAAGGGATTCTTGCTGGATAAAGGCCGCAACATCAGGGTCCTTCATGATTTTCTGGACCAAATCTTGATAATGAAAACGGCTAGGTTGACGTTTGAGTACGTCTCCGACACTTTCCATCTAATCTCCTCCTTTTTCTAATCGAGCTAATAGTTCTTGTTTCTTACGTTCTAGTTCCAGACGAGTTTCCTCGCTGGTTTCATTCTTATAATCTGGATTGCTCCACTTGGGTACATTGGACTTGGCAGGACTGTGGTTACTGCTTTTTTGAGCCTGACTTTTCTGCCCTCGCTCACGGATCCGAAAAACTGCCTCTTCTGCCGAATGAATCTTTTGATAGGCATAGTCATTGGCTACCTTCATGGCATATTTCTCATTGATGTTTGCCGAATCTACCTTATTAAAGGTCAACAAGAGAATAATATTGATGACTTCGTCCAGCAAGCCCAAGCCAGCCATCTGTTGCAAAAGTTCTCTTTCTGTTTGGGTAATAGTTCCCTTGCGTGTTTGCTTGATTTCTGCCAAGAACTGCAGGGCAGTTTTACTTTTGGCTTCTTTGATAATGGTCGCTTCCTTAGGACTAAAGTCAGAGGAAACTGGTTTTTGAGCGATTTTTTCCCGCATGCGTTTGGTTGAAATGACCTGGGAAACAGCTGTTGACTTGGCCAATTGATAGGTTTCAAGCCAAGTCCATTTCTTCTCCTCGGCAATGGCAAAGAGGTTTAAGACATCGGACTGCTCATCCGCAAAGCGAAGCCCATCTCGAGCCATGAGCTGACGAAAATGGTCCAAGTCAAAATCGTTGGCCACTTTCTTCTTGAGGCCAAGGTCTTCTTGACTTCCCAGTTCTGCCAAATCTGGAAAAACTTGATTGAGTGAGACAGGTATTTCTTCTCCCTCAGCACTTTCACCTTTCAAATCCTCCACAGCTGCATCACCAATCTTTTTCTCCAAAAGCCTGCGATAAACAGGATGTTCCAAGAAGTCCTGACTCGAAAGAGGAGCATGGATAGCTAGCTGATAAATGTCCCCCTTTTGATAGAGGGTCAAGAGATTGAAAGCAGATAGGATTTTCAAGGATTTTATCAGTCTATCCATCCCAAAGTTGAGATGATTGAGAATACTTGAAAAGAGGTATTCCTTTCTGCCATTATCCCAAAAACTGATTGTATAAAGATAAAGGCTCAGTGCCTCCTGACCGATAATCGGGAGGTAGCACTGTACCAGAGATGAGGTATCTTGCGACACCCGATTATTCTTTAGATAAGAAAAACGGTCAATTGGCTTCATTTATCTTTCCTTTTTCTTTTTAGAGGACTGGGTGATTTGTTGGAGCAAGCTCTCTAACTCACTAACATCCTTAAAACTACGATAGACACTGGCAAAACGTACATAGGTAATCTCGTCCAATTCAGCCAACTCCTCCATGACGAGTGAACCAATGTCCTCACTTTGAATTTCATTTTCATTTCGACCACGGAGTTTCTGTTCGATACGATTGACTACCATGTTGATTTCATCACTTGACACAGGACGTTTCTGGGCTGAGCGGATAATTCCATTAAAGATTTTATCTCTGGAGAATTGTTCCCGTGTGCCATCTTTTTTAACAACCACTAAGGTTCTTTCTTCTACCCGTTCGTAGGTTGTAAAACGGTGTTGGCATTCGTCGCACTCACGTCTTCTACGAATGGTGTTCCCTTCTTCTGCTTGGCGACTATCGATAACACTTGACTTGGTAGCCCCACATTTTGGACAACGCATCCTTTCCCTCCTTATCGTTTTCTTTTAATTATACCATTTTTTAAGCGATTCCCAAAACAATTCTTCTTTTTGCTTGACAAGTTTTTTGTTTTGTTGTATTATTTAATTAAGACAAAAGGATAGGAGAAAGGAGACCAAGATGTCCTGGACATTTGACAACAAAAAACCCATCTATTTACAGATTATGGAGAAAATCAAGCTTCAGATTGTTTCCCATGCACTGGAACCCAATCAACAACTTCCAACCGTGAGGGAGCTGGCTAGCGAGGCTGGTGTCAATCCCAACACCATCCAAAGAGCCCTGTCAGACCTTGAACGAGAAGGATTTGTCTACAGCAAGCGAACAACTGGACGATTTGTAACAGAGGATAAGGAGCTAATCGCCCAATCACGCAAACAATTATCGGAAGAAGAATTGGAACACTTCGTTTCCTCCATGACCCATTTTGGCTATGAAAAAGAAGAACTACCAGGCGTAGTCGGCGATTATATTAAAGGAGTTTAAGCCTATGTCATTACTAGCATTTGAAAATGTATCCAAATCTTATGGAGCAACCCCAGCCCTTGAAAATGTTTCCCTTGACATCCCAGCTGGAAAAATTGTTGGTCTCCTTGGACCAAACGGCTCAGGGAAAACAACCCTGATTAAACTAATCAATGGCCTCTTACAACCAGATCAAGGACGTGTCCTTATCAACGATATGGACCCAAGCCCAGCAACCAAGGCCATCGTAGCTTATTTACCTGATACGACCTATCTCAATGAGCAAATGAAGGTCAAAGAAGCCCTAACCTACTTTAAGACCTTCTATAAAGATTTCAATCTGGAACGTGCCCATCATCTACTTGCAGATCTTGGCATTGATGAAAATAGCCGTCTCAAGAAATTATCAAAAGGAAATAAGGAAAAGGTCCAACTGATTTTGGTTATGAGCCGTGATGCCCGTCTCTACGTTTTGGACGAACCTATTGGTGGAGTGGACCCAGCAGCCCGTGAGTATATCCTCAATACCATTATCAACAACTACTCCCCAACTTCTACCGTTTTGATTTCTACCCACTTGATTTCTGATATCGAGCCAATCTTGGATGAAATTGTCTTCCTGAAGGACGGAAAAGTCGTCCGTCAAGGAAATGTAGATGATATTCGCTATGAGTCAGGTGAATCCATCGACCAGCTCTTCCGTCAGGAATTTAAGGCCTAAGCAAAGGAGATTATTATGTTTTGGAATTTAGTTCGCTACGAATTTAAAAATGTTAACAAGTGGTATTTAGCTCTCTACGCATCCGTGCTCATCCTTTCCGTCCCCCTGGGAATGCAAGGACACTACTATAATTATATATCTTTCAAAGATAGCCAACCTTTCCTATTTATCTTTCTGGCTCTCGTCTTTGGCGGCTTGATAATTACACTTTGGATTTCAACCATTTTCTTGATTATCAAACGCTTCAAAGGTAGTGTCTATGACCGCCAAGGCTATCTGACTTTGACCTTGCCAGTTTCTGAGCACTATATCATCACAGCTAAATTAGTCGGAGCCTTCATCTGGTCTATACTTAGCTCGGCTGTACTGGCTCTAAGTGCTTTTCTTATTGTGACTATAACGGTTCCAGATTGGATGTCACATTATGACTGGTTCCCACTTGTAGGAACATACCTCCCTAAACTCTCTCTTGTGGGGTTATCCTTCCTACTAAATACTATTTCTGGAATCCTCTGCATTTACTTAGCCATTTCCATTGGACAACTGTTCAATGAATACCGTACCGCACTTGCTGTTGCAGCCTACATTGGTATCCAAATCGTCATAGGATTTATTGGAGTTTTCTTCAATACCAGTACTAACTTCTATGTCAATTCACTTGTAGGACTTAATGATAATTTCTATATGGGAGCAAGTACATCCATTATCGAGGAACTCATTTTCATAGCTATCTTTTATCTCGGAACCTACTATATTTTGAGAAACAAGGTTAATTTGCAATAGTTTTAAAGTCTAGCGACAATAACTCGCTAGGCTTTTTTCGTCCTCAGGATTTACATTTTTATATGAAGTATTTGATAAAAAGGAGTATAATAAATTTAAAACTGATTACATATATATCAACAAGGAGGTCAAGTCTTTATGCTGAGAAGATTTGTTGCTAAGAAACACCTCGTACTTTACTTCTTTTCTATTGCCATTACTTGGCTGGAAGCGATTATCACGCCAGCCCTTGTTCAAAATATTGTTGCTAGTTTTACCAATCAAGAACTAGGACTTCTTTGGAAAGTTTTGATTCTAGGAATCCTTGGTAATCTCGTCCTCTTACTGGGTTTGGCTGGAAAACGTTATTACTACTCTCGTTTGATTACTGATTTCAAATATGGAATCAAGAGTGCTATTTTCAAGCGATTTTTAAACAGTTATGAGATCGATGAAAAGGATATTTTATCCGACCTAGAAAACGACGTCAAACAACTGGAAGAAAGCTATATTGAGCCAACGGTTATCATTATTTCTTCTCTTGGTTTCACCACGGTGTCCATTCTCTATGCCCTATGGACCAACTTTTATCTGGGCTTGATTTTCATCCTCTTCTACTCCTTTCCTGTCCTCTGCAGTGCTATCGGATCAAAGCGCTTGGATTTACTTTCTGAAAAGCGATCAACTAGTAACCAGAGCTACTTAGCAAGCTTGACAAATTTTATTGGTGGTAGCCAACAAATTCGCCATTATCAGGGGCAAGACTACTTTTTTACTCGCTACCAAAAGCAATTACAAACCAGTCTAGATGCCGAAATCAACTATGAAAAACAACGCACTTTAAACAGTCTCTTTATCAATAGCATCGATGCCTTTTGTTCTGTCACACCTATCGTCATCGGTGGCTTTATGACCTACTATAATTATTTAGATGCGGCGAGTTTTGTGGCCATCTATCTGGTTTCCCATAATATCGGCTATCAATTTCAAGAGTTAGCCTACTTTACTAACACCCGAAAAGCGACTCGAACCCTTCTCAACAAATACCAAAAACTTTTGAACCAGTCTGACTCCATCTCGCCTAGAAGCATAGAAAATATTTTCCCTCTCCAACTTGACAGCATCTCCCTAGAAAAAGAGGGGAATATCCTCCTGTCTCCGATTTCCATACACATCATGCAAGGAGAAAAAATTGCCATTATCGGGGAAAGCGGCTCTGGTAAAACAACCCTGCTCAATATCATTCATGGAGAAAAAATGCCGACAAGTGGACAGATTAGCTTTGCTGGTCAAAACCTGTCTCGTCAAGAAATCGCGGGCATTAGTTCCTATATCCTCCAAGATAGCCATTACTTTGACACGCTCTCTCTAGAAGACAATATCCTTCTAGGATTGGATAAAAAACAAAAGACTTTAAATCATATCCTCAAAAAAACAGGATTAGAACATTTGAAACATCGAACGCTCAGCAATGATAGTCTGTCTGGTGGCGAGAAACAACGCCTAGAAATTGCTCGCGCCCTCTACCACGATAGCCAACTCATCTTAGCAGATGAGATTAAGGCCAACCTTGACTCTGAAAATAGCAGAAAAATTAGCGACTTGCTCTTCTCCCTACCTCAAACAGTTATTGAAGTCATTCACCACTACACAGAAGAAGACTTAAAACACTATGACCAAGTCATTAACCTAAGCAAAGAAAAGTAATAGTCTATAACATACGATTTTAAAAAGCAAGGAACCAAAATTCCTTGCTTTTTAACTCAATATTAAACTGGCTACAATGGGGCTTACAAAGACGTAGAGAATCCCCGTGACACCGATAGCCAAGCCACCCATGGCTCCTGCTACAGATCCGTATCGAAAGGCTGTTCCTGTTCCGACTGCATGCCCTGTTCCTCCAAGGGAAAGCCCGACTGCTACTGGGTCGTCAATTTTCAACCACTTCAAAAGGGTTGGTCCGATCACACTGGTTAAAATCCCAGTTGCCACTACGACAACCAAAGTCACAGTCGTCAAACCTTGCAATTTTTCTGTGATTCCCACCGCCATAGCGGTTGTCACTGACTTGGGGAAGAGAGAAATGGCTAGGAAAAAGTCCATCCCAAAGATTTTGGCCACAAGGGCTGTGAAAGAGGTATTAACCACTACCGCTAACAGACTACCAAAGAGAATACTCCGTGCATGGTGCTTCATCAAGTGAAAACTCTTATAAAGCGGAATCCCTAGAGCCACGGTCGATGGGACAATCAAGTTGTTCAGATAAACCCCACCTTGGTAGTAATCTTGGTAAGAAATCCCCGTCACCTTTAGAAAGATGATAATGAAAACAGCTGACAAGAGCAAGGGCGTTGTCAATGGATGCGGAAAACGTCTGTAAATCAGCATTCCCACTAGGTAAGCTAGGATAGACAGGGCAAGCCCAAATAGGGGATTGGAAACAAATTCGCTCATTTGGCATCTCCTTTCTCATAATCTCCCTCAAACCGTCTCTTGATGAACTGAACCACCAAGGCTATGAGGATAATGTTGATAACAGCCGCAAAAAAGACAATCAAAACAATAGGCAAGAGATAGGGAGCAATCACATCAAACTTTTCCATAATTCCCACTGCTGGTGGTAAAAAGAGAATGGTCATATTGGCCAGCAAGAAATTCCCAACCATGTTGACATGTCTGGTTCTCAGCCACTTGAACTGTAGGGCTAGAAAGAGAATCATCAAACCGATAATACTGCCTGGGATAGGCAGATGAAAGAAACTAGAGATCCCCTCTCCGATTAGAGAAATCACAAAAAGAATCATTAATTGAACATATAATTTCATCCTAAACTCCACGAAATAGACTTCTTGCATACCAGTTTACTCTTTTTTCAGAAAATTTCAAGGAAATGCACAAGAGTTGATGAAAGTTTGAGAAGAAAGGGGATACAGGCAATTACAGACTAGTGAAAATAGCGTAATTTAGGATAAAAGATTCAGTATCCTTCTTGCCAGCCTTCTTGAAAAGTAGTATAATTATTGCATGCGCAATCATCTTGTGATACAAAGACTGTCCGTGAATGGACTTTCTTCTTTTTATAACTCTAAAAAGAAAGGAGATACTATGACCTATTTGGAAAAATGGTTTGACTTCAATCGTCGTCAGAAAGAAATTGAAGGTCTCTTGGAAGAGACCATTGCCCAGCAGAGCGACCAAAGTCTGACCTTGAAAGAGTTTTACCTGCTCTACTATCTGGACTTGGCTCAAGAAAAATCTCTACGCCAGATTGACCTGCCAGATAAACTTCATCTGAGCCCGAGCGCCGTTTCTCGGATGGTGGCTCGCTTAGAAGCTAAAAATTGCGGTCTGCTTAGTCGCATGTGTTGTGATCAAGATAGACGCTCTAGCTTTATCTGCCTGACAAGTGATGGGCAAAAAACACTGGCCTCTCTACAGAAGGCTGTCGAAGAAAGCTTGGAAACTGGTTTGGATTTCTTGATTTAAGATGATTTTAGAAAAAAGTTGCGTGCGCAATCATTTTTCTTGACATTCTCTTTTACAAGGAGTAAAATAAAGTCATCATTAAACAAAGGAGTTTTTAAAATGATTGAAATTACCTATCTAGATGCCAGCAAGAACGAAAGAACTGTGACTTTCGAGTCTTATGAAGACTTTGATCGTTCGCAACAAGCTTGCCTTATCGGCGTCGCAGACTACTATCCTGTCCAAAAATTAACTTACAACGGTCATGATTTGGACTACCATGGGACTTATGGAGATGTCTTCTTCTATCTCATGAAACAAGATTTAAGCCAATATAACTAAAAAAGGAGAAATACAATGGCAAAAGCAATTACAGATGCAACATTCGAACAAGAAACAAAAGACGGTTTGGTCTTGGTAGACTTCTGGGCAACTTGGTGTGGTCCATGTCGTATGCAAGGTCCAATCTTGGATAAATTGTCTGAAGAACTTTCAGAAGATGTCTTGAAAATCGTTAAAATGGACGTTGATGAAAATCCAAACACAGCTCGTGCCTTTGGAATCATGTCTATCCCAACTCTTCTCTTCAAAAAAGACGGCCAAGTGGTGAAACAAGTTGCTGGCGTTCACACAGCAGAACAAATCAAGGCCATCGTTGCTGAATTGAGCTAATCAAACCAGAGACCAAGTACTTGCTTTGGTCTCTTTTTTCTTACCCTTTGCCATTTTTCAAAAAATATGCTAGACTGTAGGTAGAATATTACGATGTTTGGGACATGCCATCGCTAAAAAAAACCTCTACTTGGTATTTTTTAGCTCCCTCATGGGAGCTTTTTGCGTGCTCTCAACATTTCCCATTTTGGAAGGAGTACTATGAAACGTCAATCAGCCTTGGTCGTCTTTAGTGGCGGTCAAGATTCCACAACCTGCCTCTTTTGGGCTAAAAAACACTATGAAACAGTCGAAGCTGTTACCTTTGCCTACGGTCAACGCCATCATCTCGAAATTCAAGTTGCTGAAGAAATCGCTAAGGAACAGGGTATTCGCCACCATACCCTCGATATGTCTCTGCTGGGGCAAATCACTGAAAATGCCTTGACCTCTGATCTGGAAATCGAGCAAAAAGAGGGGGAGGTTCCCAATACCTTCGTTGACGGTCGAAACCATCTCTTTCTATCCTTTGCAGCAGTCCTTGCTAAGCAACGGGGCATGAAAGATATCGTGACAGGTGTCTGCGAGACAGACTTTTCAGGCTACCCCGATTGTAGAGATGTCTTTGTCAAATCCCTTAATGTTACCCTCAACCTTGCCATGGATTACGACTTCGTTATCCAAACACCTCTCATGTGGCTAGACAAGGCTGAAACTTGGGAATTAGCCGACCAACTCGGTGCCTTTGACTATGTTCGTGAAAAGACCTTAACCTGCTACAACGGGATTATCGGAAGTGGCTGTGGAGATTGCCCAGCCTGCCATTTACGTCAGCATGGTCTAGATGTTTATCTCTCACAGAAAGGCGAAGACTAATGTTTTTTGCACCCAAAGAAATCAAACAGGAAACAGGGGAATCTCTTGTCTACAATCCCCACAGAACCTTAGTATCAAAAGAATTTACCTTTGATGCTGCCCACCACCTCTTTCACTATGAGGGAAAATGTAAATCCCTTCATGGTCACACCTATCATCTGCAGATTGCTGTCAGTGGATTTTTAGATGAGCGTGGCATGACCTACGATTTCGGAGATATCAAAGCGATCTACAAGAACTACTTAGAGCCCCATTTGGATCATCGCTATCTCAATGAAACTCTTCCCTATATGAACACGACTGCTGAAAATATGGTTTACTGGATTTTCCAAACCATGAGTCAAGAGTTGCCCGACGAGCGCGGTCTCCGTTTGGAATACGTTCGCCTCTATGAGACTCCGACTGCCTTTGCAGAGTTTAGACGGGAGTGGTTAGATGACTAGGGAACGTGTCCTCAAACTACCAGTTCTGGAAATTTTTGGCCCAACCTTTCAAGGCGAAGGTCGTGCTATCGGACAGAAAACCATGTTTGTCCGCACTGCAGGTTGCGACTACCACTGCGACTGGTGTGACTCTGCCTTTACTTGGGATGGTTCTGAAAAACCGACTCGCATGACGGCTGACGAGGTCATTGCTGAGTTGGATAAACTAGGGAGCTACGACTACGTTACCCTGTCTGGGGGAAATCCTGCTATCCTAGCAGCCAATATGGCCGAACTGGTCACCAAACTCAAGGAACGTGGTGTCACTCTGGCTGTTGAGACCCAAGGCTCCCGCTGGCAAAATTGGTTAAAAGATATCGACCAGGTCACTCTGAGTCCCAAACCTCCTTCATCCAAGATGGAAGTCAACTTTGAGACCTTGGACTTTATCGTTTCCCAACTGGACCCAGACAAGGTCACCTTTAAAATCCCTGTCTTTGATGATGCCGATTTAGCCTTTGCCAAAGGCATTCAAGAACGCTACCAACCAGATGTTCTCTTCTTATCTGCAGGAAATCCTGAGCCCAAGGCTACAGGCAATATTGTCCAAGACCAACTGGACCGCCTCAAAGAACTCTGGGAACGCATCGCTTCTGACGATAGCTGGGGCAATGTCCGCGTCCTTCCTCAACTCCATACCCTCCTCTACGACAACCAACGTGGTGTTTAAGATTAGAAAGAAAAAATCATGTCACAACAAGAAGAAATGAAAAACCTTAGCCTACTAGGCAACAAAGAAACCAACTACATTTTCGAATATCAACCAGAAGTCCTCGAATCCTTTGACAATCGTCATGTGGAAAATGACTATTTCATCAAATTTAACTGTCCTGAATTTACCTCACTGTGTCCAATCACTGCTCAACCAGACTTTGCGACCATTTATATTTCCTACATTCCTGACAAGCTCTGTGTCGAGTCAAAATCCCTCAAACTCTACCTCTTTAGCTACCGAAATCACGGAGATTTCCACGAAAACTGTATCAACACCATCGGGAAAGACTTGGTCAACTTGCTAGACCCTCGCTATTTGGAAGTTTGGGGAAAATTCACTCCGCGCGGTGGTATCTCAATTGACCCTTACTACAACTACGGTAAACCAGGAACTAAATATGAAGGCCTGGCAGAACAACGCCTCTTCCAACACGACCTTTATCCAGAGAAAATTGACAACCGCTAATACTCTTCGAAAATCTCTTCAAACCGCGTCAACGTCGCCTTGCCGTATGTATGGTTACTGACTTCATCAGTTTCATCTACAACCTCAAAGCAGTGCTTTGAGCAACCTGCGGCTAGTTTCCTAGTTTGCTCTTTGATTTTCATTGAGTATAAACAGATACGAAAAAGCCCTGTTCCTCAAGATGAGGAGCAAGGCTTTTTGAGTTTCAATTATTCTTCTGTTCCAAGGAAGTTTTTTGCAACAAGGGCTGCAAGAACCCCACCAACGATTGGCGCAAGGATGAAAATCCAAACTTGTTGAAGGGCTGCGCCACCTACCAAAACAGCTGGTGCCAAGCTACGGGCTGGATTTACTGAAAGCCCAGTAATGTTCAAGCCAGCTAGAATCAAAGCTGTCAATGACAAACCAATCACCAAACCAGCGATTGCGCCATTTCCTTTGCTTTCTGAAGTCACGGTCATGATTACCAAGACAAACAAGAAGGTTGCGATTGTTTCAAACAAGAATCCACCAAAGACAGTGACCCCGTTTGCCAAGGTATTTTCACCAAGGCTAGCAGTTGACATTCCTGAATTAGACAAGAGGAAGAAGACAGCGCCAGAAGCGATGAAAGCTCCAACAACTTGTCCAAGGATGTAATTGACAAGGTCTTTTGATGACAAACGTTTGTTTACAAACATAGCAATCGAAACCGCTGGATTCAAGTGAGCACCTGAAACAGTTCCGATTGAGTAAGCTGCCACCACAATTGCCAAACCAAAGGCAAAGGCGATTCCAAGGTGACCTAGTCCATCAAGACCATTTCCAAAAACAACAGCTCCTGTCCCAATGAACACAAGCATGAAAGTACCGATTAACTCAGCGACAAATTTTTTCATTTTCTTTCTCCTTTTTTCAAAAACTAGATACTAGTCTATCAAAAGAGGGAAAGGGTTTCAAGAAAATTAACTGGAAATTTCAGGTTATAATTCTGTAAAAACGGTAGTGTTTATTTGAAACATTTTTTCTAAAGGTATATAATATTAACATAATTCAAATAGGTTATTTAATTCCTAATTTGAACTAATTTTTACAACTTTGCTGTTCTTTTATGAACGTTTGAATGGTATCGTGAATACCAAGGAGGAATCATATGTCTAAAGTTGCTATTGTCACAGGTGCAGGTCAAGGAATCGGGTTTGCAATTGCAAAACGATTGGTTCAAGATGGCTTTAAGGTAGGAGTCTTAGACTACAATCCCGAAACAGCTGAAAAGGCTGTTGCCGAATTATCAGCTGAAAATGCCTTTGCTGTCGTGACCGATGTTTCGAAACAGGCAGAAGTTGCACAAGCATTTCAACAAGTTGTTGACCATTTTGGTGATTTGAATGTTGTCGTAAATAACGCTGGTGTTGCTCCAACTACTCCTCTTGATACAATTACTGAGGAACAATTTACACGTACTTTCGGTATCAACGTTGGTGGTGTCATTTGGGGTTCACAAGCTGCACAAGCGCAATTTAAAGCACTTGGCCACGGAGGTAAAATTATCAACGCAACTTCTCAAGCTGGTGTAGTCGGTAATCCAAATCTAACTGTTTATGGTGGAACAAAATTTGCTGTTCGCGGAATTACGCAAACATTAGCCCGTGATTTAGCAGACTCAGATATCACTGTTAACGCCTACGCACCAGGTATTGTTAAAACGCCAATGATGTACGATATCGCTCATGAAGTTGGTAAAAATGCAGGAAAAGATGACGAGTGGGGTATGCAGACATTTGCAAAAGATATTACCCTAAAACGTCTATCTGAACCAGAAGATGTGGCTGCAGCCGTCAGCTTCCTTGCAGGACCAGACTCAAACTACATTACAGGACAAACCATTATCGTTGATGGTGGTATGCAATTCCATTAAGATACAGGAAAAGAGGTTGGAAAATGATTCAACCTCTTTTATTAGTTTTCATTATTAGTTAGGAGGATACAATAGAAACCCTTTCAATAAGTAATACTAGTTAATCCCTAGTATTGAAAAGATTGGATAGCTTCTTTCAAATCATCTTGTAAACTATTTCTCTGGTCAAGTTGGACATAGACTTCCAATAGACAGGATCTAAAGTTGGAAAATTTGTAAAAATCCTCCCTTTCTTCTATCGGAAAATCAACCGTTTTTATCCAAGCAGCTACTTGCTCTTGCGCTAACTTCCCTTGTAAAATCGGTTCATAAAGTGCTCTGGCTAAACGCCAATCTTCATCATCTGTAAAACGAATCGCAATTCTTTTAAACAGTTGGTCAAGTACGTCAAATACTTCATGAACTCTGTTTTTAGGAAAGTCTGGATGACAAACCACCTCTGTCAGTAAATCGGCTCCATGTGCAAAAGCGTGAACCCAACCATACTGACTTGAAAAACCTGTCGTGTCCTTTTCTTTTGAAAGATAGTACAAACCTTGATGTAAAAGGACATTGCGAATTTCTGCTTTTAATCCCTGATAAAAACCCGATTGCTGGTTAGCATCTGCAGACAAGAGGTTGGCATAAACAAGCGCCCTAAAAGAACGTTCAAGTGTTGGCAGACCTACCTTATCAATCTCTTTATCTATCCCTCCATCAGCTGAGACCACCTCAGCAATAAAATGAAATTGTTCCTGGGTAAATAGCTCTTCCTGAATCCCTCTAGCAAAGCTTGTAAAAACAAGGTCATCGCGAATTTCTGGAGAAGGATCTCCCAAATGGTCAAGCAACCACTGGATTTCTTCCTGATGATAACTTGGTTTTTCTTCTGCTATTTTTCTTAGTAACTCTTGATACATGGGCAATACCTCTACACTTCTAACAACTGTTCAAAAAACTGTCCTTAAATGACTTAATATTGAATTCTCAATTAAACACAATCTGATAAAAAATGAAGTAAATAAGGATCAATATCAACTCTACAACAAGTTCAATTTTAACATCACGACCTTAAAAAATAGCTACAGCTAAGCCAAGTATAATGACGCTTAACAAGCCCATAAACATCATTCTAGAACAACCTCTCTATTCACCTACTCTCCCAACTGGGCACTGTAGGCGATAATCTGGTCAACCGTGTCAGACAAGAATTGAATGGTATCACGGAGTGGTTTGTCTGTTGAAATATCAGCACCGATAATCATGGCTGACTCAAGTGGTGTCTTGCTGCCACCTGATTTGAGGAGATTGAGCCAATCTTCAGCTCCAGTTTCGGAATGTTTCAAATGAAGGTAACCCGCAGTCGAGATAACTAGTCCAGCTGAGTAGGTGTAACTATACAATCCCATGTAGTAGTGAGCCTGGCGCATCCAAGTCAGAGCCGCATCGTCGTCAATTTCAATGGCATCTCCCCAGAAGTCTGTCAAGACTTCCTTCATAATGCTGTTAAGTTTGCTTGCTCCAAAGGTCTCCCCTTCTTCAATCAGTGTATAAACCTTACGCTGGAAGGCTGCTTCCAAGAGGTGGGTGATGAAATTATGGAAGTAGGTATCTGTCAAGCGATGAGCAAGAGCGAAACGTTTTTGACGTGGGTCGTCAGACTGCTGTTCTAAGTAATCACTTAAAAGCAATTCATTGAAGGTTGATGGCGCTTCGACGTAGTAGGTCGACATATGGGCATTGAAGTAACTTTGGTGATTGTCAGAAAAGATAAATTGACCAGAATGTCCGATTTCATGAATCAAGGTATAAACATCGCTCAAACGACCTGTCCAGCTCATGAGGACATAAGGGTGCACGCGATATGGATCCGCCGCATAACCACCAGAATCCTTACCACTGTTGGCAGCAAAGTCCACCCAGCGCTCTTCTTGATAGCGAGCAACTTCCTGACAATATTCTTGCCCCAAAGGTTCTACCGACTTCATGACCAAATCATAGGCATCGTCAATAGTCACTTGAGGATTCAGGGCGCTGTCCAAGTCCAATTTCCAATCTGCAAAGGTCATCTTTTCAAGACCATTTACCTTGGCAACATGCTTGAGGTATCTCTGGGCAACTGGCGCAAAATCCTTCATAATCAGGTCAATCTGACGATCAAACATGGCACGGTCCACTTCTTGCTCAGCTAGAAGATAATCAAAGACGGAGTCGTAGCCCTTCATATCTGCCAAGAGTTTTTCAGACTTAACTTGGGCTAGATAGGCTGCGGCAGCCGTATTTTGGTGCTTACGAAGTCCTTCTGAGAAGGAACGGAAGGATTTCTCACGAACCTCAGCGTCTTCGTGGTTTTGGTAGAAATTCTCATAAGTGACAAAGCTGTTTTTATAAGTCTTACCATGAGCTTCAAAGTCAGCCATTTCAAAATCCCCAGCTCGCATCTTAGTGTAAATGTCCTGTGGACTGTAGAAAACTTCACCCAGATTGGTCAAGGCCTTCTCCACATCTGCTCCTAGGTAGTGGGCTTTTTTAATTTTGGCCTGACGAATGGCTGCTGTTAACTGTGGCAACTCTCCCAAACGTTCTAAGACTTCCTCATCTGCAGCTACCAAGGCGTCGTCAAAGAAGGTCAAGGCTACGCTGGCGTCTGTTTCAAATTCCATCCCAGCTTGGGCAATATTGGCAAATTCCTCATTGCTATAGTCTGTCGTCTGCGGCATAAATCCATAGTTACCAATATGGCTCATCTGAATGTAGATTTGTTCCAATTCTGCAAAAGCCTTTTCAAAATCTTCAAAAGTATGAAGATTGCCCTTGTAATCACGGCTAAATTGGTTGATGTCTTCGCGGGCCTTTTCGATTGCACGCAAGAAATCCTCACGGTCTTGGTATAGGGCTGTTAAATCCCAAAGTTCCTTTTCTGGAAATTCTGAACGATGTTTTTGTTCCATTTTCTTCCTCTTATTTCTCTAATTCTACTAAAACACTAAGGGCTGACAGAGCATAAAGCGGTGCTGTTTCTGCTCTCAAAATACGAGGGCCAAGTCCTGCAAGAACAGCTCCTTTTGCTTCAAAACTTTCGATTTCAGCAGGTGACAGACCACCTTCTGGACCAAAGATAAAGAGCAGTTTGCCTCCTTTTGCAAGACCAGAGACCGCTTGTAAGAGCGCAGCGGCTTCTCCCTCTTTTGCTGATTCTTCATAGGCTACTATGATAGAGTCAAATTGGTCCAGTTGAGCTAGAAAGTCTGCTTTCCTTTCAAAAAGCTGAATACTTGGGACCAGATTACGCTTGCTTTGCTCGGCTGCTCCAAGGGCGATTTTTTCTAATTTTTCAACCTTTTTGCCCAATTTCTTGCCGTCCCACTTGGCGACTGACCAGTCAGCAGGAAAGGCCCAGATTTGGCTGGCACCCAGTTCTGTCACTTTTTGCGTGATGAACTCCAGCTTGTCCCCCTTGGGAAATCCTGATGCGATGGTTACTTGAACGGGCAGTTCCACATTGTCAGCCAATTCTTCAACCAACTCAAACTGATGAGCTTCCACATCCAGCACGCGCGCCAAACGTTTTATGCCATCATCAAAGACTAAAGTCACCTCATCCTCTTCTTTCAAGCGCATAACCTGAAACATATGCTTGCTGGTTTCCTTGTCCTCGATAGTGACAGGTGAGCTAGCCAAACCTTTTACAAAATACTGCTGCATGCTAGCCTCCAATCACACCAGAGATATCCTTGATCTTCTTAAAGACACAAGCATTCCATTCCCCTTGAATCATGTGGGTTTCAAGGAAAAATCCAGCTGACTCAGCCGACTGGCGCACCATGTCCCACTTATCCTTGATAATGCCACTCATGATCAGGTAGCCTTCGTCCTTGACCAAACGATAAGCATCCTCTGTCAGATGAATGAGAATATCCGCTAAGATATTAGCCACAATCACATCTGCCTCAATCTCAACACCCTTGAGCAAGTCACCTGCGGCAACATGGATGTTTTCCATGCCAGGGTTAAGTTCAATATTTTCCTGAGCGACACGAACCGCCACATCATCCAGATCATAGGCGAAAATTTCCTTGGCACCTAGAAGCGAGCTGGCAATGGAAAGGACACCTGAACCAGTCCCCACATCCAGCACCGTTTCGCCACCACGAAGGACCTGCTCCAAGGCAAAAAGGCTCATCTTGGTAGTTGGGTGGGTTCCAGTACCAAAAGCCATGCCAGGATCCAGCTTGATAATTTTTTCTCCCGCAGTCGCCTCATAGTCTGTCCAAGACGGTACGATGGTCAAGTCATGAGTGATACGAGCTGGTTCATAGTATTTCTTCCAGTTGTCTGCCCAGTCTTCCTCAGCCAAGGCAGTCGTACCCATTTTTACCTCTCCCAAATCCATAAAATCAGTCAATTCTGCTAGGCGAGACTGCAAATCCGCCTCAACCACAGCCACATCAACCGTTTCAGGGTAGTAGGCGGTCACTACGATTTCTTCTTGCTGCTCCACCTCTGGGAAAATCTCGCCAAAACGGTCCACATTCCCCACATAGTCCATGCTGTCTTCAATCGCAACACCCTGCGCTCCCAACTCAATCAAGAGATTGGAAACCAATTCCTCCCCCTCACGCTTAACCGTAACTTTTAACTCTTGCCATGTTTCCATCATTAAGATACCAAGCCCGTAAAACACAAATCCAAAATAGGAAACTCTCTGAAGACGCTTGTGTCTATGAGAAGTTTATTTTTTTGACACAGTGTTTAGGGCGAGTTCAGTTTAGAAATGTAACTGAACCATCCTTTCTAATCACTTACTTTTAAATAATCTTTTAGTCTCTCTTGCAACTGGGGTACGACCTTATCTGAGCCAAGAAATTCCTCGATGCCCATCAGTTTGTAGCCCTGTCCTTCATCTCCAAAGACGATGCTATCAAACTGTTCCTTCGTTAACTTTCCAACTAGAAAAACAGATTGCTTGTCTGCAAAAAGCATACTTGGGTAAACCTTACTCCAAAGCAGACAATCCTCAGTCAGATGAATTCCCAGTTCTTCATAAACTTCACGCGCAGCGCACTCAAAAGGACTTTCATCTCCTTCACGTCCACCACCTGGCAGTTCCCACATATTAGGCCAGGGAATGCTTGCCTTATCATCGCGTAAGATAGTCAAAAGCTTATCCCCACAAAACAAAGCAATCTTACAGCCTGTGAAATCAGAAATTTCTATTTCCATGTCAAACTCCTAGTATCTTGGATAAGGATAAAATTCTCCCTCTTCCAAGCCAACTTTGCCTTCTTCAAAGACTTCTTGGTTCCATTCCATGACAAATTCTTCTGCTTCTGGGTCTTCCAAAAAGTCCATAAGGGCATCTAGTCCAACCTCGGCAGTATCTTTAAGGAATAGCGCAAAATAAGCTAAAAACTCGCGAGAAAATCCTTTTTTAGGCAGGTAAGGAATAACAGTCAAATAGTCTTCTGCCTTGACTGTTGATTTAGCAGGATTGTAAAAGAGTACTGCTTCCTCAAAGAGGATATCGTCTGATGAAACCTCTCCGTCTTCATCTACCATCTCCACACCTGCAGCATTTTGCGCTTCCAATAGAAAACTCACTTCAACCGAGTGGTTATGCTTGTCCCAACTAATCTCAAAGTCAAAGGGAAAATTCTTCTCCAACTCTTCCTCTAAAACATCTAAAAATCCGTATGTTGCCATTTTGTCCTCTTTCTATGCGACTCTTTAATCGCCCCGATTGCTCGGAAATGTGCTAATACTCTTCGAAAATCAAATTCAAACCGCGTCAACGTCGCCTTGCTGTACTCAAGTACAGCCTGCGGCTAGTTTCCTAGTTTGCTCTTTGATTTTCATTGA
>CAUQNI010000022.1:0-27390 GCA_963519555.1 uncultured bacterium | reverse complement strand
TCATAGGATTCTCCTTAGAGTTTTTCTTTATTTGATGACTCTAGTATAATCTCCTCAAATTAAAAAGGATTAAGAAAAAATTAAAATTTTTCTTAAATCCCTCTTATAAAATACTTATATTAATTTTCACGAATTTAACTCTGCTAAGTCATCTAGATACTGGTTGTTAATGACTGCCAAGATATAGGTATCTGCTTTCAAGATGTCATTAGGACCAAACTGGACATCCAGCGGTGAATTTTCTTGTTCACGAAATCCTAGGACATTGAGGTTATATTTACCACGTAAATCTAGCTGGCTCAGGCTTTGACCTGCCCAAACACTAGGAATTTTCATCTCTACGATAGACACATTTTTATCCAGCTGAAAGACATCAACATTGTTATGAAAGAGAATGGTCTGCGCTAGGGACTGGCCCATTTCATACTCAGGCGAGATTACCGAGTCAGCACCGATTTTTTCCAGCACCTTCTTGGCTGTCTGGCTTTTGACCTTGGCAATAACCCTCGGCACACCTAAGCTCTTACAATGCATCACTGCAAGAACACTCGATTCCAGATTTTCCCCTGTTGCCACTACAACCGTATCACAGGTATCAATTCCAGCGGTTCTGAGGAGTTCCTCATCTGTAATATCGCCCACAACTCCACGCGCCAAAACAGACTCAAATTGATTGATGCGCTCGGCGTGGTCGTCAATGGCAATGATATTCATATCTTGCTTGGCTAGGGCCGTCAGGACACTACTCCCAAAAATCCCCAAGCCTAAAATTCCAATCGTACGATCTGACATCGTTCTTCCTTTCTTATCCAATACTAATATCTGCTTTCATATACTGAATCAAATCTTTCTTATCAGGCTGGTAGTCCGCTAGACTAACCAGCAAGGTCAAGGGACCGATACGGCCGATAAACATGAGCACCATGACAATGCTGAGAGCTAGCTTGCCCAATTCTGGTGTCAAATTTGCCGTTACCCCAACTGTCGCAAGGGCTGAAATGGTCTCAAACATGAGGTAGATAAATCTCGGTGTTCCTTCTGCCGTAATTCCCAACAACATCAAGCCCAACAAGAAGGTCATCAAAAAGATAATAAAGACACTAAAGGATTTTTGGACTGTTCGAGCCTCAATAGTTCTCTGCGCAACATTGGCATGAGGCAAGCCCAGCAACTCACTACGAGCAAAGACCAACAAGACAAAGAAAGTCGTAATCTTGAGCCCCCCAGCCGTTCCTCCAGGCGCCCCGCCGAGAAACATCTGTAGGATATAGATAAACAGGGTCACAGACCGAGCTTGAGTATAGTCAATAGAGGCAAAACCAGCCGTTCTCATGCTGACGGTTTGGAAAAAGCTAACCAGCACTTTCTCTGGGACACTGAGATTGCCAATGGTTCCAGGATTGTGCCACTCTGTAAAGAGCGTAGCTCCTGTCCCAAACAGCAAAATTCCTGCAGTCAAGAAGAGGACCAACTTGGTATGGAAACGCAGACGGCGTTTTTTCTTCTTGCCTAGTTGGGTTGCCAAGTCAAACCAGACCATAAAGCCCAGACCACCCGTGATAATCAAGCCAGCAATAACCAGATTGATCAAGGGATCTGTCTGGAAAGTCACTAAACTGCTACTGCCGAAATTATCAAAACCAGCATTACAAAAGGCTGAAATGGCTAAAAAGATAGAGGTGAAAATGCCTCGTCCCCAGCCGAACTCAGGAATAAAACGGAAACTAAGTAGAAAGGCACCCAATCCCTCCACCAGAAAAGTCGTCAAAAAGATAGACCGCATAAAAGCCTTCAGCGACCGAGTCTCCCCGTAACTAAAACTCTCCTGAATGGTTTCACGACTGCGAAGACTGAGCTTTTGCTTCCCCTGAATATAAAAGACCCCGATAAAGGTCATGAGCCCCAGACCACCAATCTGGATCAAGAGCATACAAATCAGCTGCCCCCAGACATTATAGGTGGTAGCTACCGGCTGCGTAAAGAGCCCAGTCACACAGACCATAGAAACCGTCGTAAAGAGATGGTCGAAATAAGTAGCCTGCGAACCGCTTGCCTGAACAAAAGGCAAACTCAAAAGAAGAGAACCTATAAAAATAACTCCAGCGAAACTCAGAAAAATCCGACGAGCTGGCGACAGTCCGCCCAAGGCTCTTTCAAGTTTTTTCACAAATAATTTGAATAACATATGTCCATTGTACCATAAAAAGAAGGATAGGAGTTAGATATGAAAGGCTATCTCAAGACAGAGTTCCAAGGCCTTTTCGAAAGCTTCTGAACCCCAGTCACGACTATCATACTGGTCCAAATCAGCTAAGGAATCAGCTGTAAACAGCAACTCTCCCCAGAGAACCCCACGCAGTTGAGCTACTGCCGCCAGTGCAGCACACTCCATCTCCACAACAGCACAACCTTCTTCCTTACGATAAGCCACCTTTTCAGCCGTTTCTCGGTAAAAGCCATCTGTAGACCAGGTCATGACTTCTTCATAAGGAATCCCTCTGTCTTCCAAAACTCGCTCAATGGCAGCAATAGCCTCTGGCTGCATTTCCATATAACGAGAAGGCGCTACATAATGGTAACTAGCCCCTTCATCTCGCAGAGCCCGAACTGGGACTAGAAAGGCATTCTCCTCTATATCAGCTAGCACACCACAGGTCCCAGTGGAAATCATCTGCTCCACACCGTAACCAATCAACCAATCCATAAACTGGGCTGCTGGGGCAGAACCAACAGGAGCCTGAGCCAGACAAATTTCCTCGCCCTTGTAGTTCACTACATAGACTGGATAAGTCTTGGTGGCAGAAACGAATTCTCCGACACAGTCCGCCCCTACTTCCTGAGCATAGCGGTCAATCTCCTCACCTAAAAAAGCATAGACACACTTCTTGGGCAAATGCAAATCCAGCCCCTCGTGATCAGGCATGATAACCGCCTGAGGATTGTCATCAAACTCTAAAATGGGAATCGCATGTTTCTGAATCATAACCCACCTCCTCTAATTTTGTACTATTGTATCAAAAGCTGACGGAGTGTCAAGGAGTTGTCTTCAGCAATCCATAAATCTCCTCTTCCATGCATTTAAGAAATCGTTGCACCGCTGGAGAGGTCGGTTTCTGTTTTGGCAAAGCGATTGAGGACTTATGAAGAATACAAAATCCAACAACAAAAAAGACATGAATCTGAAATAAGCAGAACATGTCTTGTTTAGCTTGTTTGAAAGTCAAGTAAATAAATCTTAGCTCTTCTAGAACTCCCTTATTTCCACAAACCACCTAAAATCTGTTTTTCTAATAAGTCTAGGTCCTCTTCCTTTATTTCTCCGTTGTCGCTAACGATATAAAGTTGAGCGAAGTAAGCCAACAATGGACCAACACAAATACGAACCATTTGAGGAATCGTTAACTCTGTATTTACACGTGGATCTGCTAGCAATTCTTTATGAAGCACTCGAAGTTTATCTTGAATAGCATTCCAGATAAAAATCTGTTCATTTTTTAGTTTCTTATTTGAAAAACTCTCCTGCAGAATGATTTTCATCAAAGCACGATTTTTTTTGAGATAGCTCATACGATCGTGGACGAGATAACGAACCCTCTCTTCTGTCGTTTCAAAAGCTAAGAGTTCCTCAACAAAACTACCGAAAATGCCTGGGACTACAGGATGTAAAATAGCCGTCAGTAGATCATCCTTCGTCTTAAAATACTTAAACAAAGTTGCCTGGCTTAGTCCAGCACGCTCAGCTATGTGAAGAGTTGAGGTCCCATGGTAACTCCTAGTTGATATGAGATCCACTGCTGCCTGCATGATTTTTTTCTTTCCTTGAGGGTAATTCGCTTCTTCTAAGTAATCTTCAAACGATTCAAAAACAGTCTTATCCATCTAATCTTCACACCTTTTTAGCATTATTTATGTTGATTTCTAAACTTTACGATAACGACGCAATCCAACAATATTGAGAATTGTTAAAATGATCAAGAAAATCATTAAAACACCAAGATTTGGCAAAATATCACCAAGATTGTGTCCGTAAAGAATAATCTGGCTTATTGCATCACCAGAATAGGTTAATGGCAAAAATTTCCCCACAATTGGAGCCCATTCTCCCATGTATGACAATGGAATAATCCCTGAGAAAAAGAGTTGAGGCATAATCACGAGAGGAATAAATTGCATCATTTGGAATTCTGATTTTGCTAGAGTAGACAAGAGAATTCCAAAAGCTAGTGCTACAAGAGCCAGTACCACATTAACTATTATAACATTTAAAATATTTCCTACAACTTCTACATCTAGTAGCCAAATTGCTGCTAAGACGACAACTGCCGTTTGAAAAATCGCAATAATACCGTAAGACAACATATAGCCATAGACGATTTCAGAACGTTTCACTGGGGTTGCTAACAAGCGAGCCAAGGTTCCACTTGTGCGCTCTTTCAAAAGTGCCATACCAGAAATCAAAAAGACAAAGAAGAAGACTACAAAGCCAATTAAAATTGGAATCATACGTGCAAAGAATCCAGTATTTTTATCTCCATATTGGTAAGATTCTTTGATTTCAGGCGCCTTTGCATCTAATTTCAATTGTGGAAGAGCCTGTTTGACACGAGATAATAACTGATCGGTGCCTTCATTGATGATACTTGTTCGTAACACTTGTCGTGTCATAGTTGTTTTAGAAGCATCCGTATTTGCGTAGTCGACCTGATACTCACCATCTTTATACGATATGACTGCATCTACTTTCTCGTCAGCTAGAGCTTTTTTAGCCTGATCTAAGTCTTGATAAGTCTCGACGTCCACATGATCGAGCTCATCCATTTTCGTTACCAAACCAGTTGGTAGATCTTGTGTCGCTAACTTGACATTCACGGTTGTACTAGCTGAAAACATGAGGTTCATCAGCCACATAATAAATACCGGCGCTACAAACATCATAGCCAAGGTTCGTTTGTCACGAAGCAATTCTTTGATAACTTTTTTAGCAATAGCAATGGTTCTCATCTTACTCTCCTTCTGCTTTCAAAAATACTTCTTCAATACTTGAAACTTGATAACTATCTTTTAAGTGTTGCGGTGTATCAAAAGCAATGATTTTTCCACCTAATAATAAGCCGACCTTATCCGTTAACTCTGCTTCATCCATAACATGGGTAGTAACTAATATCCCAATCCCATTGTCTCTAAGCGCGAATAATTCTTTCCAGATTTTCTTCCGAAGAGAAGGATCAATTCCAACTGTCGGTTCGTCCAAAATCAAGAGCTGAGGATTCCCCAGAAGCGCGATGGCTAAAGACAAGCGTCGCTTCATTCCTCCAGAATAACCGGATATCGTTTTATTCAAATACTCTGTCAGATCTACAACTTGAGCCACATGGGCAATTTCAGCTGTTAGATCTCTTTTGGATAGCCCTTTTAGCTGACCAAAAAATTCTAGATTTTCTTGACCTGACAAAGCCTCATATAAGGCATCTGACTGGGCCATATAACCAATATCTCCTAAAATATGGCGATTGGGCATAGTGTGATTTAACACTAAAGCTACGCCTCCATCAGCCTTTTCCATTCCTAACGTAGTCTTAATCATAGTTGATTTACCAGCACCAGACGGACCAATTAATCCTATAATTTCTCCTGTCTGCAATTCAAAGCTGACATGATTCAGAACTATTTGATGGTCAAAAGATTTTACTAAATCTTGTAAATGTAGTAATGTTTTCATTTACTTCCTCCTTGGTGAGTGATTACTCACTTACTAAATATAAATCTATTATAGTGAGTAATCACTCACTTGTCAAGAAAAAATCTGAATTTTTTTAAAAATAAAGTACCAGATATTATTATCTGATGCTTATAATGGATAGCTATTGCTTTTAGAGCTGTTTCTAAATCTCTTCTCGATACTCTGAAATGGTCTTTCCTGTCCACTTTTCAAAGGCCTATTCTTCCTCTGCTTTTCTCAGCCAATCCTACCATCGTCATTGCTATCGCAACTCTAATGACCTTGGCGATGGAAATTCATTTTACTCATTTTTATATGAAACAGACTAAGAAATTTTCAAGACCTAATTGGGAGTTATTTTAGCTACAATCCATCTCTGAAACACAAAAACTCTCCCTTCTCTTTCGAGAAAGGAGATTCTTTTTTATCCTTGTCCGCCAGGGGCTGGACCACCATTTCCTTGAGGTCCACCACCAGGTCCACCTCCTCTAGGCATAGAATTCACAATATCAGTTTGTTTTTCACCATTGAGATAGATGTCTCCACCTGTATAGGTCGCAGTTCCGTCAAAGTCAAAACCTGTTTGACCAATCATTTTAATGGTTCCACCTGTAACCGTGATATCCCCGTTTGAGTCAATAGGATCTGTGTCACCTTGACCGACTTCTACAGTTAGATTACCACCTGTCATGGTAAAGTAAATATCGCTTTGCTGAGCATTTTTATTAGCTGCATTGACCCCATCATCTGTCGCGTAGACATTGATATCACCACCATTAATCGTAATGCCTTTCCCTTCAATTCCTTCTGTGGAATTCTTGACGGTGTAAGTACCGCTATCAATCACTAGGTTACCAGAAGCGTGAATGCCATCGTCGCCTGCTGTGACTGTTATGGTATTGTCAGCAAAATACATATTGCCGACAGTCATATCCTCATCATTATCAACTTTGACACCATCTTCCTTGGCATCGATGGTCATGGTCGTACCAGTGATGTTGAGTTCATCATTGACATTAAAGGCATCGCCAACTGCTGTGACGGTATAGGTTCCACCCGTGATGTGAAGAGTATCATTTGCCTTGATAGCATTGCTTTTCTTTCCATCCACATTGAGAGTTCCTGAGTCATTGATGGTCAAATTAACCTTAGAAAAGAGAGCTGCATTTGCCTTGTCATCACTATTAGAGCTTGAGTCAGAGAGACTGTTGGTAGTTCCTTCTGCCATAGTCAGGTAGACATGACCGGCTGATGTCGCAGAAATCGCTGCATTGGTATTGGTCATGGTCGCACCTTTTAAGACTAGGTGAACATCTGCAGACTTATCTGCCTCGACCTTGATCTGTACTCCGTCAGACTGACCGGAGATGACATAAGTACCAGATTTTGTGATGGTCACTGTTGAACCAGAGACTGTCACACCATCACCTGAGACATTTGCAGATGAGCCCGACAATTCAATCTTAGAAGCTGTACTTTCATCATAAGAGGTATCATAGTCCTTTTCTGTAAAATAAGAAGATTGACTGTTTTTAGCCGAAGTTGTGATAGCAGTCGTATCTGCCGCTGCAGTTGTACTTGACTTGGTCGTTGACTGCCCACAAGCTGCCAACAAGGTCAGAGCTGTTAAACTGGTTAAGATTAGGGTCCATTTTTTTGATTTCATACCTTTTTCCTCGCCTTCATTTAGCTTGAGTTTAGTTTACAGAGGAAGTCTAAAAGAAATCTAAACTTTTTCTGAAAGTTTTCTTAAGTTCAGTTTCAGTTAAGCTATCTTTAACAAAAGTTTTAGGAAAGCTCCCTAGACTAATTACAAGCAAGTTTAACTTGCCCAGGCACACATATCTTCTAATAAGATAGTGTACTGAAACATTCTGATAAAGGAGACAGGATTTATGAAACCAATTGAAACAAGCTTTAAACGAATTGAAACCAAATATATCGTTGCCAAAACTGACTTGGCTGATTTAATAGAGGATTTAAAAACATACCTAGTCGAGGATGATTATCCAACTTCGACCATTTCTAATATCTACTTTGATACAGAGCAATTTGATATGATTCAAGATGATAACCAAGGTACTAAGCGTAAAGAAAAGATTCGGATGCGAACCTATCTCAGACAAGTCCAGCCCGATAGTCAAGTATTTTTAGAAATCAAATCCAAGGACAGAACTGGTGTCGGACGAAAATATCGTCTCTTGTCGACTCCCCATTCTATCACCCAGTTTATGACCAGAGGACAGCTGGATAGCAGCATCAAGGACCAAATGATGATTGAAAAAATTCAGCAACTCCAAGAGGAATATCAGCAAGCCATCATCCCTCGTATGTATATCTACTACGACCGCTTTTCTCTCAAGGAAAAGAAAGAAATTAACGGATTTCCTTACAATAAAATTCGTGTTACCATTGACCAAAATCTAACCTATCGTGATAATAATGTCAGTTTATTTTCAGGAAAGGACGGATTCCCTCTACTAAACGAGGACATTGTCATCATGGAAATTAAAGCACCTGGTAGAAAACCCCAATGGCTACAAGATATTCTCGACCAATATGGACTGGTAGAGCAGAAATTTTCAAAATACAGCTGCGCCTACCACAAGTCTCAAGGGCTGGACTATAGCCCACGACCAAGCACAGAAAGTGTAGGTACTACTTATGTCTAATCTTTTTAATTCTATTTTCAACGATACAACTGCCACTGCAGACCCTATCCAGCTCTTTCTAGCTCTCTTGGTCAGCCTGATTTTAGGTTTGGCGCTGACCTGGACCTACAAACACCGTATCCTCTATACACGGGAATTTGCTGTTAGTTTAACCCTACTCCCCTGCTTGATGACCTTGGTCATCTTTCTGGTAAATGGCAGCCTAGGAACCTCTATCGCCGTTGCAGGAACCTTTAGCCTCATTCGTTTCCGTTCAGCTACCAGTGGTTCACGGGAACTAATTGCTATTTTCCTTGCCATGATTATCGGGCTGGCAGCAGGGACAGGCTACCTAGCTCTAGCTATTCTCTTCACTGTCTTTATCTTAGCGGGATGGCTTCTTTTAGAAAAGCAACAAAGCAAGAGCAACCACCAACGTTGCAGACTATTAACTATCACAATTGCCAACCAAGAAAATCAACTTCAAACTATCCAATCTGGGCTGGCACAATTCTGTACTGAGTTAGACCTCATCTCGATTGATACCAGCAATGATGGAGAACAAGTCACCACTGTCTACGAAGTGGATTTCAAGTCTCAAACTGACGATTTTCAAATCATCAATTATCTTACTAAAGAACAGGATACTTACCAAGTTTCCCTGACCAAGAATGCCAAGAAGAGAAAGAATTTGTAGACTAGAATCTCTAACATAATCTGGATGAACACTCCATTTGAAAAAAATCGGTAACCCAATCTATGACAAAAGGCATGATAACAACATTTTTGAACACTTACTATCATGCCTTTTATAATGAGAACATTTATACTCTTATAAAATTATACTCTTCGAAAATCTCTTCAAACCACGTCAGCTTCGCCTTGTCGTAGATATGTTACTGACTTCGTCAGCTCTATCCACAACCTCAAAACAGTGTTTTGAGCTGACTTCGTCAGTCTTATCTACAACCTCAAAGCAGTACTTTGAGTAGCCTGCGGCTAGCTTCCTAGTTTTCTCTTTGATTTTCATTGAGTATTAGTCCACTATCCAAGCTACAAAAGAGGCCAATGTTCTCCATCAGCCTCTTTCTTATCGTTCATTCTTTTTGCTAAGTAAGATGAATACTTTACCTATGACTTGACATTTTCAGCCTAATTTACCCACTCACCATTATCATTTACACGATAACCATCTGGTGTTGATGTGCTGACTGCCAAAGCTCCTGAGCCATTGACATAGTACCATTTGTCTGATACTTTGAACCATTGGCTTGCTTTCATAGCACCTGATGCTTCAAGATAATACCATGTGTCACCATCTTTTAGCCAGCCTGTTGCCATAGCTCCTGTTACACCAAGGTAGTACCAAGTATCTCCATCTTTAACCCAACCTGTCGTCATAGCGCCGTTAGTATTTAGGTAGTACCATGAACCATTGACCTTAGCCCAACCTGTTTGCATCATACCATCATTTCCGAGATAGTACCATTTGCCTCCTGTTTGAATCCAACCTGTTGCCATTGTACCATCTTCTTTGTAGAAGTACCAAGCACCATTTTCTTGTTTCCAGCCTGTTGTTACTTTTGGTTTTTCTTCAGCTTTTGGCGCTGAGTAGAAAGTGCTACTATTGTAATATGTGTAGTAACTTGGTTGTGCTGGTTTAGCTGGTTGCTCCGACTGTGCTGGAGTTTCAGCTGGTTTTTCAGGTTTTGGAGGTTGCTGTTGAGTCAAGCGGTTATATGCTTCTTCTGATCTACGAGCATAATCTTCCTCAGCTCTTTGATCATCTGTTTTCTCTGCTTTTGGTTTTTCAGCTGGCTTCTCTTTAACTTTATCTTCTTCTGCAGCTTTTTTATCAGCTTCATCTATTGCTTCTTCAGCATCTTCAGCAGTTAATCCATTTTTGAAACCTTCTACAATTTTAGCTCTCGTTTCAGCTGCTTCTTTCTTTAATGCTTCAATCGTTTTTTGTTTTTGTGCTTCTAATTCTGGATTATTTTTCGTATCAGCTTTTTCTAGCTCTTTAATTGTAGCTTCTAAAGCTTTATCGTAATTGGCTAAAAATTCTTCTTGGGCAGCTGCTTCTTCCTTAACTTCTTTTTCTTCTGCAACTTCCTCTTCTTTAGCTTTTTCTTCTATTTCTTCTTTTTCAGCATCTTCTGCAGTTAGACCTTCTTTGAAGCGTTTTTCATAATCAGCCTTCTTATCTGCAGCTCGTTTTTTTAATTCATCAATAAACCCTTGAATTTGTTTTTCTAATTCTGGATCATTTTTTGCATTTTTTAAATCTTCTTCTAATTCTTTAACTGTAGTTTCTAAAGCTTTATCAAAATTAGATAAGAATTCTTTTTGAGCAGCTACTTCGGCTTCTTTCTCAGCTTTTTCAGCCGCCTTAGCTTCCTCAAGTTGTCGCTTAGCAGTTTCGAGGGTGGCTTTTTCAGTATTTAATTTTATCAACAGAGAGGTGACATCAGGAATAGACTCATACATTTTTTGTGTATATTCTGTTTGCTTAGCTGTCTGTTTTTCTACTTCTTCCTTCACCTTTTTCGTTGCTTCATCTAATTTTTTAATATATTCAGGACTATTTGGATGTTTATTTTTTTCTTCTTGTGCTTTTCTTTCGCCTACATAAGCTCTTTGCACCGCTTCATTAGCTTTTTGTACTTCTTCATCTAATATTTTAACAGCATTTGCCTTTTCTTCGGCTTTTTTCTGAGCTTCATCGTAATTTTTCTGAGCTTCGGTCACTTTTTCTTCTGCCTCAGTAACCTTGCTCTTTGCCTGTTCTACGGTAGATGAAGCAGATGCTGTAGATGCCACCCCCGCTTTCACAGTTACTGGCTGAGATGCAACAAAACCAGCCCCTAAGATAGCGACGCTGGTTAGACTTGTTAAAATCATTTTTTTCTTATTCATCTAAATTACCTCTTTTCTGATAATCATTTTCAGACTACACTTATATTAAGTATATCCCCTCCCGTAAATACTTGTCAAGTGTTTTATATTACAATTGTGTTGCATTTTTGTTCGGAATTTTATTTATTTTATCAAAGTTTTATGAAAATCATTTTGAAAACTTTCGTATTTCTTTACATTCTCTCCCATAGAGTTCCTCTTTTATATTAAAACAAGATGTGTATTTGCTTCTCACACTGCTTTTCGATTGCAGATGAAGCTTACATTCCAGAAATAAACATATACCAAAAGTAAATGTCCAAGGTTGATTTTTGAATTACGAATAGTCTAGCGATGACTCTAGCATATTTGCGATAGATGATGACTCGTCCTTGCTTTCAGCGAGTAGCAACTGACACTAGACACTCCAAAAAAGAGGTCAATGTTCGCCATCAACCTCTTTCTTATCATTCATTCTTTTTGCTAGTAAGACGGATAACTTACCTCTCACTCGATATATTCGGCCTAGTTTACCCACTCACCATTACCATTTACACGATAACCATCTGGTGTTGTTGTGCTGACTGCCAAAGCTCCTGAGCCATATGCATAATACCAGTATTGGCCAACTTTAAACCAACCTGTCTTCATGATACCAGACTCATCAAGGTAGTACCAGATTCCATTTTCTTTGAGCCATCCTGTTTTCATAGCTCCTGAGCCATCAAAGTAGAACCATCTGCTACCATCTGTCCCCCAGCCTGTAAACATAGCACCTGAACTGCTCAAATAATACCAACTACCATCAACTTTAACAAATCCAGTCTGCATGACACCTAGATCATCCAAGTAGTACCATTTGTCACCTGTTTTAAGCCAACCTGTCTTAATTTCTCCAGACTCATAGAAATACCAATTACCGTTTGATTGAACCCATCCAGACTGATCAGATGTGGAAGTTCTAAATTCTTTCAGTGCTTTTTCTACAACTGTAGCTTTACTTTTAACGGTTGAAAGGTTCGATGCGGTCACTTCTGCATACTGAATAGCAGGACCATAACTACCTACTAACTCTTCTGAAGTAGCAGCATCACCAAAAGCCTGAGCAATCGTTACTACTCTGTGTGGATTATTTGGATTTTTAAAGGCAGCAATTCCCATGTAGGTAAATTTAGGATTAATCAAAGACTCATAGTGACCAGATCCACCATTTGCTGAACCACCTGACTTTTTCTTCACGTAGTCTGCTTTTTCAGCACGCCATTCTTCAAGTGCTTTTAAGAAACCATCATAATTCCATCCCAAGTTTTCTCCCAGTACACTATTTCCAGATGGATAGGCACTCCAGATTTCTTTATTTGAAAGACGCTCATGCTTCATAGTAACAGAAGATTCCGTAGCTCTGGCAAACGCTGCCTTTTCTAGGTCAGTAGACCATTTGATAGGAACATACTTATCTACCAAACCTTCTTCAGCCGCTTCTTTACGGATAGCATTGATTGCATCTAAAATACTTTGTTTATGAGGAGTTAAAAATTCTCCTTTGATTCCTACCAAAACATTGCCGCTAGCAGGGTTAAGCACTTCTGAGCTCAAGACATTTTCATTTTTACCATCAGCAGATTGTGTCGCTACCAATCTGTCATTCGCAAAAACATCATTTGTCAAAACTGCTCCAGCCAAAGTCAAAGCCAAGGCGCTAGCAAATACAATTTTCTTCATCTGATTTCTCCTTTTGTCATTTGAATAGTATCTTGACAGACACTTTTCGATACTTGATTATATCATATTTTTCTACTACTTGTCTGTTTCTACTAATGCTATTCTATTAAAAACTCATCACTATTCTGCAAGAGTAGAAGCTTTCATTCTTTTATTTCACAACAAGCTCATAACGTGTCTTACTTGTGAAGTTTTGACCTGCTTTGAGAATGACTTGGTCTTTTAGGTCACTGTGAATGGCATCTGGTAAGGCCTGTGCTTCAAGGGCAATCCCATTGTGCTGTACCATTGGCTGACCTCCTATGATGACACTCTCATCCACAAAGTTTGCTGTGTAGACCACAAAACATGGAGCCTCTGTCTTGAAACGCAAGAAGCGACCTGAATTTTGGTCATAAAGGAAACCAGCATTATCATGGCCTGTAGGAAGGGCAAATGGATGATCCAAACCAGATACCAGCTGGATTTGCTCATCTTCTTCTGCAAAGATGTCCTTCAACAAAGCACCATTGTAGATGTGTTTGACCACATCACGATTTGAATCTGGAGTTTTTGCAGGAACACCGTCAGGAGCGATTGGATAAATGCTCTCTGTGTTTAGTTGGAAGACATGACGGTCAATTGTCTGCGTGAAATCCCCAGACAAGTTGAAATAGCTATGGTTGGTTGGATTGACCAGCGTATCCTGATTTGTCGTCACCTTGTAGCTGATTTCGTAAGCACCAGTTTCTTCCAAGTGGTAGCTGATCCAGATCTTGAGATTACCAGGAAATCCTCCTGTGCCATCTGTACGCTCTGTGTAGAGGGTCAAGCCATGGTCGCTCACTTCAACTAGTTCAAACAAACTTGAATCCCAGCCAGTTGAACCACTGTGGTTACAGTTGCTAGCATTGTTGACTTCAAGATTATAAGTCTGGCCATTGAGTTCAAATGTCGCACCTGCGATACGACCTGCCACGGGACCCACACTAGCTCCATGCTTGGGACTATTGCCTACATAGCTATTAAAATCATCAAATCCCAAGATAACGTTGGCAAAATTTCCAGCCTTGTCAGGGGTGACATAACGCAAGATGGTCGCACCATAAGTCATGACCTCAAGCTGGTAACCACCGTCAGTCTCAAAGCGATAGGCCAAGACATCCTTGCCCTCAACATTTCCAAATACACGCTCTGTGTATGCTTTCATTCTATTCTCCTTTTACTATTTCTCTCAAGCAAACAAACCATAGAAAGCGAATTGACAATCTATGGTTTGCCTGATGATATACAAATCCTCTTGTCAAGGATTCATAAATACTGTATTACTTTTGATATTCGTGGATGATAACACCTTGTACCACACGGTTTACGGTACCTGTAGGAGACGGTGTATCTGGTTTATTTTCTACCTTGAGCGAAGTCAATAGGGCAAAGAGTTGGGCATAAACGATGTATGGGAAGACACGGTAAATATCATTCAAGACACCGCCACAACCAAGGGCCACTTCTTTGACATTTTCAAGGCCAAAGGCTTGATCGCTCAAAAGCACGACACGACGAGCAATCTGGTCTCCAGCAACTTCACGAACCAAGTCCAAGTCGTACTTGCGAGTGTAGTCTTTCGTTGTACCAAAGACCAAAACAACTGTATCTTCGTTGATAAGAGATTTTGGACCGTGACGGAAGCCGACTGGGCTTTCATACATGGTCGCCACTTGACCAGCTGTTAATTCCAAAATCTTGAGCTGAGCTTCATGAGCAAGGCCAAAGAAAGGTCCAGCGCCCAGGTAGATAACACGGTTAAAGTCTAGGTCAACAAGCTCTTTGACATCTTCTGCCTTGTCTAGGACTTTACGAGCAAGACTAGACACAACTTCAAAACGTTCAGCTTTTACAGCAAATTCTGTAGGATCAAAGACCAAGAGAGCTGTCAACATCATAGACGTAAAGCTAGAAGTCATGGCAAATCCAGCGTCATTAGAAGCAGCTGGTTGCAAGATCAAGAGATTGCGGTCATCTCCATGAGCTTGAAGAGCCAATTTCCCGTCCGCTGCACAAGTAATCGTCACTTGATAAAGCTCATCCACCAAGGCTTTGGCCAAATCAACAGTCGCCACACTTTCAGGCGAATTCCCACTACGAGCAAAGGAAACAAGGACAGTCGCCACATCTTTTTTCAAATAAGTTTCTGGATTGGCAACAATATCTGTGGTCGCAATAGCATTGAAATTCCATTTGCGTTCGTCGTAGACTTCCTTAAAGTAAGGTACCAAGGTATCTCCCACATAAGCAGAAGTCCCAGCACCTGTCAAGATAACCTTAATATAGTCATGTTTATCAGCAATCCCTTGTAGGAAGGCCGCAATTTCTTCACGTTTTGCTTGATAAGATTCAAAAGCTTCTTTCCATACATCAGGCTGTTGGTAGATTTCACGTGTAGTGATTTCTGCACCCAATTCGAGCAAATCTTCTTTTGTATAATGTAGCATTGAGTTCCTCTTTTTCTATTAAATATGGGAATGGGAGTAAGCCCCATTCCCATGTATATTCTATATAAAATGCTCTAACGATTTTCCGTTGTCACATCTTATTGAATCGAGTTCCAACTAAAATCTTTGGGAAAAAGACCGATTATCGTCGGAGCATCGCTCCATCCTCCTATCGCCTATTTTCCCTGTGATTTTCACGTTGTCACATCTTATTCATCTTCGTCATCATCGAAGCCCGCTAACAGGTCATTCACTTTCACAATGCTTTCTGCAGCACGGCTCTTGTAGTCCGCATCTGCGCCTGTAAGGCTCGCATTGATAAATTCAATCACCATTGGAAGATTCATCCCTGCGTAAAGATCAATATCACGACCTTCCATAATCAAACGGCTTACCACGTTACATGGTGTTCCACCGAGAAGATCCGCAAAGACTAGGAAATCATCCAATCCTTCAATAGCTGCTTCAAATTTTGCAGTAAATTCTTCTGGACCGTCTTCTGGAAGAAGAGCCACTGCATGAATATTGTCTTGTGGACCCATGATCATTTCAGTGCTACCTTTAAGTTCTTCACAGAAGCGACCATGACTCACCAAAATTAGTGATTTTACCATAAAGCTTATTTAGCTCCCATTCCAAGTGCAAAGTGACCAAGGGCAGAAAGAACCAAAGCAAGTACGATAATAATACCGATAGCTTTAGTAGAGTTCATACCTTTCTTACCGAGCAACCAGAAGATAAAGGCAGTAAAGATTGCTGGAAGCAAGCGTGGGAAGATTGGGTTCAAGATATCTTGGAAGTCAATTAATTTTTCACCGATTGGTAATTTGTAAGAAATTTCAAAGTTGATCATTGTTGCTACAAGAGCACCCATCATGAAGACACCAAGTACAGATGCAGCGTCAATCAAAGCTGTCAAGGTACTTTGCATGTTGTTGATAAGGTTAACCCCTTCTTTGTAGGCAAATTCCAACTGTTTCCAACGGAAGATGTCATACGCAACTGCAACTGCGATCCAAAGGAAGATACCCCAAGGTTGACCAGCGATAGCCATTGTTGCAGCGATAGATCCCATGATCGCAGGTACAAGTGAACCAAAGATTGTATCTCCAAGAGGAGCGAATGGTCCCATCAAACCTGTCTTGATACCGTTAACGGCATCTTTTGAACCCACACCATCTTTTTCTTCCATGGCAAGGTCAAAACCAGCGATAATGGTGTGGAAGAATGGTGAAGTATTGAAGAATTGAGTATGAACTTTCATCATTTCTTTCAATTCAGGAGTTCCATCCCCATACATTTTACGCAATTGAGGCAAGATCATATAAAGGTAACCAGAAGCTTGCATACGTTCGTAGTTCCAACCTAATTGGAAAGTAAACAAGCTACGTTTATTGATTTGATTAAAATCTTCTTTTGTAAGTTTGTAATTAGAATTCGTCATCTTCGATTTCCCCACTTTCTGATGGTGTAGAAGGTGCTGCCACAGCTACTTTTTGGCTATTTTTGAAGTGAAGCACTGCAAGGAAGATACCTACGATAGAGATACCAATCATAGACAATCCTTTGAAGTTGTTCACGAAACCAATTTTTTCAGCAACATCTTTAGGTAGAGTACCTACGATACCAGCAACAGCGCCACCAAGACCTGTTACGTATGAGTAAAGAACAGTCAACATAGCTGTCAAACCGAATCCCATAGCAAGGTAGTGAAGGTTACGTTTAACTGGAAGGTAACGAAGCAAGATTGCAAATCCAAGACCTGGGAGCATACGACCTGCAAGTGTCAAACCATCTGCAACCCATTGGTATTCTTTAACGAAGTCTACAACTGATTGTACAAAGGCACCACCAAAGGCAAGCGCGAAGAAGACTGGAAGGGCACGAGATAAAGCCCAAGGAATCGCACCAAGCAAGTAGTTGCGTTCAATACCTTTATAATCAAAGCGTTCGATTGCTGCATCCACACGGTGAGCGAAGAAAGTAGTTGTCATACGACCAAGAACGTCGAAGTAAGTCAAGAGAGCTGCTACTGGCACAGCGATTGTTGTAATCGCAAGTGCTGTATCGATACCTTGCGAAACAGAGAAAGCTGTCGCAAGAACCGCACCAGAAGTTGCGTCGATACGAGAAGCACCACCGAAGGTACCAACCCCAAGAACGAACAACTGCAAGCTACCACCGATAAACAAACCAGTTGTCACATCTCCCATGATTAAACCAGTAATGAAACCAGCAAATACAGGGGAACCTGCAGATGAAACGATCGTCAACTCATCACAGATTTGATAAGCTGAGTACAAAGTGAGAAGTAAAATTTGCCACCATTGTATCATAACAATGACCTCCTAAAAATTTTTTCCTATTTTAATAAGCTCAAAAAGTCTGAAACTGGATCATTTGGAACCATTTGAGCAGTAAGTTTAACACCTTTTTCTGCCAGTTTGTGGAAATCTTCCACATCCTTGTCCACTACGTTGATAGAACGTGTGATGGAACGAGTTTCTGGTGTTTGAGACATATTCCCAACATTAAGGGTTTCAAGTGGTACACCTGCTTCTACCAAACCAAGGAAGCGGTCTGGCTTACGAGCCACGATAAAGAGACGTTGGCTATCGTATTTTCCAGCAAGAATATTGGCTGCCGCTTTCTCAATTGGCAAAATACTCAATTTCACACCTGGTGGTGTCGCAAGTTTCAAACCACTCTTTTCAACGTCGTTGTTGACAACTTCGTCGTCTACAACCATAATACGTGAAACATTTAGTTTTCCAGCCCAAAGATTGGCTACTTGTCCGTGGATCAAACGTCCATCGATACGGCATCCTACAATTGTCATAAGTTTTCCCCCTTTATGTGTTTTAGTGTAGGTTTACGAGTTAAATGAATCTCTTCTTTATATTCACCTTCTGTTTCAAAGATAATGATGCGGTTGGTACCTTCCTTGAGATAACTATGAGGAATATAAAGCGAGAGGGTTGGGCCGACGTTCCAAAAACGTCCTAGATTCTGCCCATTGACAAAGGCAACTCCCTTACCAAACTCAGACAAGTCTAGGTAAGTATCTTTTGGCTCTTGGACTGTAAAGTCATAAGCGTAAAAGGCTGGTTGTCCTTGAGTCCATCCTTTTGAAAAATCAATTTTCTCAGGATTATCCAATGGTAGTGGATAGTGTTTCCAATTAAGTAAGAAGTGTAAATCCTTGCAGACACCTGTTCGGATTCCTTTACATTGTGTATCAGCTAAGAACTTGTGTCCATAGTTAACACGCCCCATATTTTCTATCAAGATGTCAAGTTGTGAAGCACCTTTTCGATTACCTTGACAGTAGATATCTTCTCCTATCTCTGTCTGGTATTGAGTGGCAATCCGTTGACCATCTACAAAGAGTTGAGCACGGTCACGTCCATCGATGATACGAAGACGTTCCTCTTCTGCATCCCAACTTGCCTCAGTACGATAGAGTAGATAGCCATAACTTTGTCCTAGCTCCTCCATCTTTTGAGGATAGAGACTTTCTACTGGACTAGACAAGCTATCTAAGGTTTCAAACAAGGAAACTTTTTCAGCAAGTGGAATAGCGTCCACTTTCATGCTTTCCTTATAGAGTGGTTCCAACTGCGGATACTCTGGGAAATGTGTCGCCATCATCTTCTTGACTGCCAGATATTTAGCAGTTGGATTTCCTTCTTCATCCAGAAGGGCATCGTAATCATAAGATGTAACTTGTGGCAGATCCAAAGTTCCTCGAGCCGAGCAACCATTCATGAAGCCAAAGTTTGTACCGCCATGGAACATGTAGAGATTGATGGAACCTTGCTCCAAAACTTCTCGAACTGCATCTGCCAATTCTTTTGGATCCCGTGTGATAATCGGTTCTTTCCAACGATTGAACCAGCCATCCCAGAACTCCATACACATGAGTGGCCATTTCTTGCCATATTCATCAAAGAAATCCTGCATCTGTGAAAAGTTGTAAGGGGCCTTAGAGCCAAAGTTACCTGTTACAAAGAGGTCATCTTCGATTAAGGTTCCCGCTTTCAGAGTAGCTCTCCAAGGACCATCTGACGTAAAGAGGGGACAGGTTACGCCACGCTCTTCCATCAACTGTCGAATTGCTCTCAGGTAAGCCTTATCTTCTCCATAAGAACCATACTCATTTTCAACCTGCATCATGAGAATATTGCCACCATTGTCCAACAAATGTGGAACCAACCGTGACAAGAGTTGGTCATAGTAGCGACCGACAGCCTCAATATAGGCTGGGTCAGATGAACGAAGCCTCATGTCTTTGGTTAAGAGCCAAGCTGGTAAGCCTCCGAATTCCCATTCTGCACAGATAAAGGGAGACGGACGAACGATAGCATATAGACCCAAATCTTGTGCTATCTGGAGAAATCTCTCCAAATCCCGAGAACCTTCAAAGTTAAACTCACCTTCACGAGGCTCATGTAAATTCCAAGCTACATAAGTCTCTACAGTATTAAAACCAAGAGCCTTCAAATTATAGAGCGAATGATACCAATCTTCTGGAGGAACCCTAAAATAATGAATGGCGCCAGATAAAATCTTAAATGATTTTCCATCGAGATAAAAATCATCCCGTATCTCAAATCGTGTCATATTCTTACCTTCTGACAATTAAAGTTTACGCTTTCATTCGTTGATATAGTAAATATATCTCAATATTTTGCATTTGTCAATAGGCTTTCACAATTTTTTTCATTTTTAACTAACTTTTACACAAAAAACTTATAAAAGTCTCTAATTTATAACAATGTATACTTTAAAAACCATGTATAAAAATGTATGATTTTCTATTAATTTCGATGTAAATTAACCTTATACCCTATTATTCTAATTTTTTTATTCAAAAGTCTACTATTCTTTTAAATTTTATGGTAAAATTTTTAGTGGAAAAGGAAAATCGAGGTGAAAATATGGCAATTCCAAAGTATCAATATATTAAAGATGAGTTGAAGAACAAAATCATTTCTGGTCAATTTGCCAGTGGAGATAAATTCTACACTGAAGCAGAATTGATTGCAATGTATGATGTGAGTTCTATAACCGTTGTCCGCGCCTTAAACGACCTTGCCAAAGATGGCTATATTGTCCGTCAACAAGGAAAGGGTACATTCGTTTCACGCGCACGCAAACATAAACTCGTAGAGTTTTCAGATGTAGAAGTTTTTGAAACTAAAGATGATAAAGTTACTGTCCTTTCTATTGAACGTGGCAACAAATTAAACTACTTAGAAAAACTTGGACTACGTGGTGATCAGTTCTACTACAAGATTGAACGTGTACGCGAAACGAATGGTGTCGCATACATCTACCACACATCTTACATTCCAGAACAATACATCAACGCAAATTATCCAAATCTTGAATATTATAGCTCTATCTATAACCGTTTCAAATTGGATTACCACATTCACATGAATGATGAACATTTTGAAGAAATCAATGAAATAGCATTTCCAACTCCAGAACATGCGGCTTTGGTCCTAGGAGTCGATGAGCAATTCCCAACCGTCTTACAAACCAAGACTACTAAGCTAGAGTCTACTGGTCAAGTTCTTGCATATAGCGAAACTTATAAACGAGCGGATTACTACAAGATTAAATTCATTTCATGTGACCGTGATCATTAAGAAGAAAGCCTGAGCCTTGCTTGGGCTTTTTCTATGCTTATTATATGACATTAAAAATGTATTTTCTATATGTCAATGAAGGTAGATTAAATTAGTTGAAATTTCTCGAAAATCTCTTCAAACCACGTCAGCGTCGCCTTGCCGTGTAGATGTTACTGACTTCGTCAGTTCTATCTGCAACCTCAAAACAGTGTTTTGAGCTGACTTCGTCAGTTCTATCTGCAACCTCAAAACAGTGTTTTGAGCAGCCTGCGGCTAGCTTCCTAGTTTGCTCTTTGATTTTCATTGAGTATAAAATATTGGTAATCTTTTTTATCAAAAAGCTTTAATAAACAAAAAAATCGAAGTTCTTCTACTCCAGTAAATAGAGTAATAGAACCTTGATTTTATTTTAATTATCCTAAACCAAGACGTTCAAAGATATCATCCACTCGTTTAGTGTAATAAACTGGGTTGAAAATTTCATCGATTTCTTCTTGTGTGAGACGTGATGTTACTTCTGGATCTGCCTCAAGAAGTGGCTTAAAGTCTACTTGGTTGTCCCAAGAGTAGGCTGTTTTTGGTTGTACCAGGTCATAGGCTTGCTCACGGGTCATTCCTTTTTCAATCAAGGTCAACATGGCACGTTGGCTAAAGATAAGACCAAAAGTAGAATTCATGTTGCGGATCATGTTTTCTGGGAAGACTGTCAAGTTCTTAACGATGTTTCCGAAACGGTTGAGCATGTAGTCAATCAAAATAGTTGTATCTGGTGTGATGATACGCTCAGCTGATGAGTGAGAAATATCACGTTCATGCCAGAGAGCGACGTTCTCATAGGCCGTAATCATGTGACCACGGATGACACGCGCCAGACCTGTCATGTTCTCAGAACCGATTGGGTTGCGTTTGTGAGGCATTGCTGAAGACCCTTTTTGTCCTTTGGCAAAGAATTCTTCCACTTCGCGTTGTTCTGATTTTTGCAAACCACGAATCTCAGTCGCCATACGTTCGATTGAAGTCGCGATGCTAGCAAGAACCGCAAAGTACTCAGCGTGAAGGTCACGAGGAAGCACCTGTGTAGAGATTTCTTGAGCACGAATACCCAATTTGTCGCAGACGTATTTTTCAACGAATGGTGGGATATTAGCGAAGTTTCCAACCGCACCAGAAATCTTACCAGCTTCTACACCAGCAGCCGCATGCTCGAAACGTTCGATATTACGCTTCATTTCGCTGTACCAAGTCGCCAATTTAAGACCAAAGGTTGTAGGCTCAGCGTGCACACCGTGGGTACGCCCCATCATGATGGTGAACTTGTGTTCCTTAGCCTTATCAGCGATAATGTTGGTGAAGTTTTCAAGGTCACGACGGATGATGTCGTTGGCCTGCTTGTAGAGGTAACCGTAGGCAGTATCCACCACGTCGGTAGAAGTCAACCCATAGTGAACCCACTTGCGCTCTTCACCAAGAGTCTCAGAAACCGCACGCGTGAAGGCAACCACATCGTGGCGAGTTTCCTGCTCGATTTCCAAAATACGGTCGATGTCAAAGTCCGCCTTTTCGCGAATCAAAGCCACATCTTCCTTAGGGATTTCCCCCAACTCAGCCCATGCCTCGTCAGCCAAGATTTCCACCTCAAGCCAAGCACGGTATTTATTTTCTTCACTCCAAATATTCGCCATCTCAGGGCGAGAGTAACGTTCAATCATGTTATTAATTTTTCCTTTCTTCTCAAGCTTTAAAGAATCAGCTATCTATGTAAACCAAGATTCCTACTCAAACTCCTCTTTCCCAATACACACAGATGGATAATGAGAAAGTGTATTCAAATCAATATCTAATGGCAAATCATAAATTGCTAAATAGTTTTCAGGGTATCGTGCAGCTAGTTCTTCATATTTAGCTTGCACCTTATCTTGGTCAGCACTAGCAAACAAAACTTCAACAACTGCTCCAGTCTTATCCTTTTCTACAAAAGCATTAACAATAATTTGTATCATAGTCTTGTCCTAAAAATCTATCCCGTTTCCGAATTCAATTACACTATCCGGCACATCACTAAACAAAGTCACATGTCCCATTTTGCGGTTGTGCTTTGCTTCTATTTTACCATACATGTGGAGGTGGGCGCTTGGATTTTCTGTCACATATGTTTCAGCAGCCTCGACATGCTGTCCTAGAACGTTGAGCATGACTGCTGGCGCATGCAGTTTGATAGCTGGTAATGGTGCTCCTAGAACACCCAAGATATGGGTATCAAACTGTGAAAAGTCGCAGGCTTCAATAGAGTAATGACCCGAGTTGTGTGGACGTGGCGCAATTTCATTGACAATGATGTCGTCAGCAGTCGCAAACATTTCCACACAGAGAGTTCCAGACAAGTGCAGTTGTTCTGCGATTCGCACTGCCATTGTTTTGGCTTTCTCAGCTAGACTATCAGAAATGCGAGCAGGCACAATGGTTTTTGAGAGTATGTTGTTTCGGTGGATATTTTCCTGAACTGGGAAAACAGTTACGTCCTTGCCATTTCCTGACACGATGACTGAAATTTCAAGGTCAAAGTTGACAAATTCTTCCAAGACGCAGTCTGCTGAGTCTGCTAGCACATAGGCTTCTTCCAAGTCTGCTTCTGAGCGAATAACCTTTTGCCCATGACCATCGTAGCCACCTGTAGCAGTCTTGAGGACATAGTTTTTCGATAGGTCAATATCTACCAAGTCTTGGCTTGAAGTCACAACCTTGTAAGGTGCCACAGTGACTTGAGCCTTATTTGAGAGAAAGTCCTTTTCAAAGATGCGATTTTGTGAAATGCGGAGTAGGTCAGTTCCTTGAGGAAGTTGACCATCCTTGATAACCGCATCCAAACCGTCAGCATCGACATTTTCAAATTCATAGGTGAGGACATCGCAACGCTCAGCCAACTGACGCAGAGCATCCACGTCATTATAAGGAGCTACGATGATTTCCGCCACACGAGAGGCCGGGCAATCCGCCGCAGGATCCAGCGCGATAGCCTTGTGCCCCATGTAGATAGCAGAAATGGCCATCATCTGACCAAGCTGACCGCCACCGATAATTCCGATTGTTTTAGATGAGCTCATTTGTAGACTCCTCTGCGATTTTTCCTTGCTCTTCTGCGAAATCTGCCAAAGCTGTCGCGATAGCCTGATCTTCTACTGAGAGGAGACGAAGGGCAAAGAGGGCAGCGTTTGTCGCTCCTGCTTCACCGATAGCCATTGTCGCAACAGGTACGCCACCCGGCATTTGAACAATAGAGTAGAGCGAGTCTACGCCACTAAGAGCGCGCGACTTGACAGGTACTCCGATGACAGGAAGGGTTGTTTTCGCTGCGACCATACCTGGCAAATGAGCTGCGCCACCTGCACCTGCGATAATGACCTTAATACCACGGCTACGAGCTTCTTCGGCATGTCTGAACATAAGGTCTGGTGTACGGTGAGCAGAGACAACCTTCTTTTCGTAGGCTACACCGAAGCGGTCTAGGACTTCTGCTGTTTTTTGCATGGTTACCCAGTCGGATTTTGAGCCCATGATGATGGAAATAATTGGTTTAGTCATAATTCTTCCTTTTTTCTTTTTTGATAATGGTCTTATACTCAATGAAAATCAAAGAGCAAATTAGGAAGCTAGCCGCAGGCTGTACTTGAGTACGGCAAGGCGAAGCTGACGTGGTTTGAATTTGATTTTCGAAGAGTATTAGGTGGTGGGGACGGCAGCAAACCTTCGGTTTCATTCCTAAACTTTGAGCCTAAGGTCTCAAAGTTTCCCCCGACCAGAATAGATACTGTTCTGGTCTTTTCACCACGGCAACCATTATCGTATTTGGCGACTTCGTCGCGTTATTCTTATATCTTTACTTAATTGCCTTGCTTCCGATATCTGTTCGGTAAAAGAGACCTTCTGTTTTTTGTTTTGTAAGTTCACTGTAGATAGTATCTTGAGCTTCTTTGACGGTGTCTGCTGTTGTGACTAGCATGTAAACACGTCCGCCGTTTGAGAGGAGGCCTTGTCCGTTTTCAGTGAATTTGGCACCGGCATAGTAGGTGATGATGCCGCCATCGGTTTTGGCTGGCAACTTGACACCTTTTTCATAGTCTAGCGGGTAGCCATTTGAAGCTACAACCACGCCAAGTGTCACACCCTTGTTCGTCCAGGTGATGGCTGGCTCTTGGCCATCGAGGATATCCGTAATATTTTGTGCAAAATCAGAGATTAATCGAGGCAGGATAATCTGAGTTTCAGGATCTCCAAAACGAGAGTTGAACTCAATGACTTTGGGTCCATCAGCTGTTAAGATAAGACCTGCGTAAAGGACACCCAGATATGGACGCCCTTCTTTGATCATCCCTTCTAGGACTGGCTTGACAATAGTGTCAACCGCTGTATCAACTACACTCTGTGGCAAGTGTGGAACTGGAGCATAGGCACCCATCCCACCAGTGTTAGGCCCCTTATCGCCATCATAGGCACGTTTGTGATCCTGAGCCGTTGGCATGATGTAGAACTTGTCGCCATTGACAAAGGCAAAGAGTGAAAACTCCTCTCCTTCAAGGAATTCCTCAATAACCACACGCGCACCTGAGTCACCAAATTTATTGTCCAAAAGCATGTCGTGAGCTGCTTCGACCGCTTGCTTAACTGTCTCAGCAACGACGACCCCCTTCCCAAGTGCCAAGCCATCCGCTTTAACTACGATAGGAGCTCCCTGCTTTTCGATATAGGCTTTAGCTTCCTCGAAATCTGAAAATGTGCCATAAGCTGCTGTCGGAACACCGTACTTGATCATGATTTCCTTAGCAAAATCCTTAGACCACTCCAGTTCGGCCGCAGCCTTGGTCGGACCAAATGCCTTGAGCCCAGCTTTGCTAAAATCATCCACGATACCAGCCGCAAGGGCATCATCTGGACCGATAAAGGTCCAAGCAATATCGTTGGCTTTTACAAACTCAATCAATTCAGAATGTTCGGAAATAGAGATATTTACCAATTCCAAACCATCCAGAGTCATCCCGTCATTCCCAGGAGCAACAAAAACCTTTTCTACCTCTTTTGAATCAAGCAACTTCTTAGCAATCGCATGCTCACGACCACCCGAACCGACAACTAACAGTTTCATTTCTCAACCTCTTTTGCGAATTATTTACTAACATTATATCATAAACGTTCGTTTTAATCTTGCTCTATTCCGTTTTTTAAGCAAAAAAAGGAAAGAAACTGTTTTCTTCCCTCTTGTCTTCTTAATGTCTAAAATGTCTCACGCCTGTGAAGACCATGGTCAAGCCATATTTATCCGCTGCTTCGATGGATTCTTGGTCACGTACTGAGCCACCTGGTTGGATGATTGCTTTAATACCTGCTTTAGCGATTTCTTCCACGTTATCTGCAAATGGGAAGAAGGCGTCTGAAGCAAGAACAGCACCATCAAGACGGGCTTTAGCTTGGTCAATGGCGATACGGACTGAAGCAACACGGTTAGTTTGACCTGGGCCAACACCAAGTGTCATGTGGTCATTAGTCACGATGATACCATTTGATTTGACGTACTTGATAGCTTTCCAAGCAAACTCAAGAGCCGTCGCTTCTGTCTCAGTTGGCTGGCGTTTGGTCACCACTTGCCAGTCAGTTGGGCTTTCCTTGACCACGTCTTGGTTTTGAACGAGGAGTCCACCGACAACACCTGTGTATTCTGCTTCCACTTCACTGGCCTCTTGAGCATCAAATGGCAAGGCAAGAATGCGCAAGTTTTTCTTTTTGTTGGTTAAAATGGCTAGCGCTTCATCCGTATAGCTCGGTGCGATGATGATTTCAAGGAAGACGCCGTGCATCTTCTCAGCTGTCGCAGCATCCACCTCACGGTTGAGGACAACGATACCACCGAAAATTGATACTGGATCAGACTCATAAGCGTAATCCCAAGCTGTTTCTATATCATCCGCCTGACCAATTCCACATGGATTCATGTGTTTGAGAGCTACAACGGTTGGACGGTCTTTAAAATCACGGATGATACGAATAGCCGCATCCGCATCACGGATATTGTTAAAGGATAATTCCTTACCGTTGAGCTGTTTAGCTGAAGCAATCGAGTAATCCGTTGGCAAAGCTTTTTGGTAAAAGTCTGCATCTTGTTGAGGGTTTTCACCGTAACGCATAGCTTGCTTGAGGTCATAGGTCAAGGTCAGTTTTTCAGGTTTTACTTCACCCACTTGAGCTGTGAAATACTCTGCAATCAAGGCATCATAAGCCGCTGTGTGACGGAAAACCTTGGC
>CAUQNI010000021.1:0-27771 GCA_963519555.1 uncultured bacterium | reverse complement strand
AAGCCAAAGCCAATCAAACTACTATTTACGACAACGGTATCTTGAATATTCTTCTTGATGAGTTTTTGCAAAGATGATGATAGCGAATCCAACTCTTGGAAGAAATCCAAGCGATTATCTAACAATAAGATATCGCTCATCTGCTTAGAAATATCTGCGCTCTCATTCATCACCACACCGATATCTGATAGGGTTAGAGCCGCTGAGTCATTCAAGCCATCTCCAACCATCAAAATAGTGTGACCTGCTTTCTGCAGTTCCTCTACTAACTCAAACTTCCCATCAGGTTTCAAGTCTGTATAGACCTGATCAAAGGGCAAATCTTTGACTAATTCCTCTGTCCTAACCAAGGTGTCCCCTGTTGCCAGAATCAATTTTTTCCCTTGTGCCTTAAGTTTCTCCAAGGCTGCCTTTGCTTCTTTTCTCAAAGGAGTATGAATGCAGAACATTCCAATCAATTCATTCTGATATGCCAAGAATAAGAGATTATAGTGACTCTTGTACTCTTCAATTAAAGCATTTTGTTCTGAACTGATATGAATCTGCTCATCCTGCATCAAAACATAATTCCCAATAAGAACTGGTTGCCCATCTATATGTGATTTGATCCCCTTGCTTGCGATATATTGGAGTTTCCCATGCATTTCCTCATGTTCAATTCCCTCTATCTCAGCTTGCTTGACAATGGCATTAGCAATAGGATGATAAATGTGTTCCTCAAGACAGGCACTGATTCTGAGAATATCTTCCTCGCTATAGTCCCCAAAAGGTAACACCTTTTCAACTATAGGATAACTAGTTGTGATTGTTCCTGTCTTATCAAACAAGAAAGTATCAACTTCCAGATATTTCTCCAGAACATCCCCATCCTTAATTACCATTTCACGGTTCAACCCCTCCTTGATAGCTGTCAAATAAGCTACAGGAGTAGAGATTTTCAAAGCGCAGGAGAAATCGACCAATAGGAATGAAATAGCCTTAGAAAAAGAACCTGTCAATAGGTAAGTCAGCCCAGCCCCCAAGAAATTATATTTGACGACCTTATCCGCCATTTTGATGAAATAGCGTTGTTTCGTTTTCTTGTTTTCTTCAGATTTCTTCATCAACTCAATCAGCTGTAAAATACGGCTGTTCATCTGATTATCGGTTACACGAATGCGTAGCTCCCCAGTCTCCAAGACTGTATTTGCACAAACCAAATCAGACTCTCTTTTTTCAACTGGAAAACTCTCTCCCGTCAAGGAACTTTCGTTGACCATACCTAAACCTGAAACTACTTGTCCATCAAACAGAATTTCATTTCCCTGAGATAGGACCAAGACATCTCCTATTTGAACATCGGAACTCTTGATACTAACAACCGTATCGCCCTGTACTAAGAATACATCGCTCTCTCTTGCAAGAAGACTTTGTTCTAAATCTGTTGCAGTTTTTTTCAAGGACCACTGATCTAAATGATTCCCCAAATCAAGCATAAACATGATATTGCTTGCCGTCTTGGATTGGTTCATAAACAAAGATAATAAAATCGCCGAACAGTCCAAGACCTCCATCGTTAGTTCCTTACGCGCTAGGGTCTGATAGGCTTCTCTAACATAACCAAAAGCCTGATAACAAGTCCATATATAGCGAATAGGAGACGGCACAAGACTACGAAAAAGCACACGCTTAATCGCTGCACCTGAAACGATAGAATAGGCACTCTCTTCTCTACGAACAGGAAGAGTCATCAACTCAGAAACTTTCCCTTTATCAATTCTTTTTAAAAAGGCTTCTGCATTGTCTAATACAGAGAAGCCTTCTTTTATACGTAGAGTAAAGTGCTGTTGATCCATGTAAAACTGGATAGACTCAATTCCCTTTTCATCTCTCGCCAAGGAACGAAGATAGTCTTGAATATCCAAGGTGAGCGAAAAAGATGATGATAGTCGGATATGTTGGTATCCTCTATGTAGCACTTTAAAAGACATATTATTCTCCTATAAGGCTATCTAATTGCTCTTCTTTTTTCTCTTGCTCGTACAAATATTTGGCATCTTGCAAGACATCATCTCCATGTTGCTTCACAACAGAAACAGATGCATCTAGCTCGTCTTTCAACTTGTAAGCCTTAGCCAAAGCTTTAGAATAGCCTTTTTTAGCTTCCTTACTTGCTAAGATTTTCAAACCAAGGGTACCAAATGCAACACCACCTAAAAAGAGTGATGATTTTTTCGCAACTTTTGCGACGCTCAATACTTCTTTTAACATACTTATTTCCTCCTAGCTATTATTATATATTAATTTTTATATAAAAGCAATTTAATTTTGGTAGTTTGAAAAGTAATTATACTACTATTTAATTCTATTACAAATCATCCTAAAGTTGCTTTCATTTGCCTCTTTTGATACACTTAAACTATGAATACAAACCTCAAACCCAAACTCCAACGCTTTGCTTCTGCGACTGCCTTTGCCTGCCCTATCTGTCGAGAAAATCTGACTCTGGTAGAGAGCAGTCTCAAATGTAACAATCGCCATTCTTTCGACTTGGCTAAATTTGGCTATGTCAATCTGGCGCCCCAAATCAAGCAATCTGCCAACTACGACAAGGAAAACTTTCAAAACCGTCAACAAATCCTAGAAGCTGGCTTTTATCAGGCTATCTTAGAGGCTGTATCTGACTTGCTAGCAACTAATCCATCCGCAAAAATTGTCTTAGATATTGGTTGTGGCGAGGGCTTCTATTCTCGTAAACTCCAAGAAAGTCACTCTGGAAAAACTTTCTATGCCTTTGACATCTCCAAAGATTCAGTCCAAATCGCTGCCAAGAGCGAACCCAACTGGGCAGTCAATTGGTTTGTCGGCGACTTAGCTCGCCTTCCTATAAAGGACGCCAGCATGGATATCCTGCTTGATATCTTCTCACCTGCAAATTATGGAGAATTTCGCCGCGTTTTATCCAAAGACAGTATCTTGATAAAGGTTATCCCAACTGAAAATCACCTCAAAGAAATCCGTCAAAGGATACAAGACCAGCTGACAAACAAGGACTATTCCAACCAAGAGATCAAAAATCATTTCCAAGAACACTTTACCATCCTATCTAGTCAAACTGCCTCTCTGACTAAGACTATCACAGCAGAACAACTCCAAGCCCTACTCAGTATGACACCCCTTCTCTTTCACATCGACCAGAGCAAGATTGACTGGAGCCAACTGACAGAGATTACCATTGAAGCAGAGATTCTGGTTGGAAAAGTACTGTAATTGGCACATAAAAAGAAACCGCATTTCAAGAAGATATGCGGTTTTAAATTGCAATTTTTAAACTATCTATCCAAAAAGTCTAAAACATTTAAAGCTTTTAACTTCTCCATTTATTTTCGATTTGAAATAACAAACTTATCAATGAACAATAAGTGATATAAGGCCAGTACCAGACCCCAAACGCTACCACGAAAAGAGAATTCTTGATGATTGAGAGGAAACAAATCGTGGTTACCTATATAGAGGCAGGTCAAAATAACAAATAGTACCCAAAATAAATCAGTCCATTTATATTTTGAAAAATATTTTTTCCACATAAGAACACCTTCTTTCCTATAATCATATTATAATACTTTATGTAAGCGAATACAAGAAATTTGAGGTGATTTTTAAGTAGATTTTGAAGCTGAAAGACAGTAAAAACCAGCATTTCTAAGCGCTGGTTTATTGTTTTAAACTAGGTTTCTTACAAGCTTACTAACACTAAGCTTTAAAAAAAGTTAGTTTTTGAAGTTGATTAAGTGTTAACTTTCCAAACGAAACTTTTTTTTTATTTTTCAATCCCCAATAACTGAGGGCAAGTAATGCTACAACCCAAGCAAAAGTGATCCCCAAACTGTCAAAATTCAACTTGAAATCTGGTTTATTAAAGAAATCTACATAAGCTCCTAAGAAGGTTGTGTCCATAAATTTCTTAACCTCTGAGCTAACTTGAGAAAACATCGGCAAGAATGAAAGACCAAGCATTGGAATCAAACCATAAACCTGAGCCTGAGTTTGTGTCTCTGAAATAGCCCCAATTACTAGATTTAAGAGAATTGTACATAATGCTACCAGAGAAGCTACTACAAGGTATACAGGATAATCTTTTGCGAAATCCACTTCAACCATAATAGGGAAAGAAATAACTGAAGCCAAGGCAAAGATTACAGGATAAAACAACACGGAAACAAGATATTCGCCACGGCGAACTCCGCTTAAAATGAGTGTTTTAAAAATTCTTTTTTCTTTTTCCTCTGCAATGGAGTTTGAAATCATTGAACCAGAAGAAAATGAGAATGCCATTGTTAAAGAACTATACAATAGTGCTTTCCCTTGAGTGCCATCTGTATTCATAAAATTTTGGAAGAGTAGAACCATAAAGAATGGGAATACTACCTGTACCAAAGTATTTTTGTTTGTTAACAATACTTGTGTCCTCAACCAGATAAGGGCTAAAATTCTCTTAAACATCTAATTTTTCTCCTGTCAATTTAATAAAAATGTCTTCTAAAGTTGGTTCACATGAGTGAATCGTCATTATTTTTTTATAATCTTCTTGCTGCAAGTCTTCGAATCGCACTACTTTTTTAGTCGAATCACTATAAGTTACTGCAACTTTTTTTTCCGTGTTGTATTTTTGGATAATTTCGCTTGGGCTTCCTTGTTCAATAAGATCACCTTTATTCAAAAGAGCTAGGTTATCACATAATAAAGTCGCCTCATTCATATCATGAGTAGTTAAGAAAATGGTTGTTCCTCTTTCCTTTAACTCCTGTAGTAATTTGTGAATCTTCTTTGAGGTGGTGGGATCTAACCCACTTGTAGGTTCATCTAAAAATAGAACTTTAGGGTAATTGATTAAAGCACGAGCTAAAAGCATTCGTTGACGCATTCCTGTAGAAAGTTTCTCAGCTGGAGTGTCTTTACTATCATACAGACCAACTTGTTTTAGAATTTCTTCAATTCGGGATTTTGAAACTCCGTATAGTCTTGCAAATAGCAACAAGTTATTGTACAAACTTAATTTTTCGTAATAACCACTTGTGTCACCTACTAAACCTAACTCTTCAAAATCTGACGGAAGTAATTTTTGAGAATCTTTCCCTAATAATTCTGTCTTTCCGCTGTTAGCCTGTAGCTGTCCTGTCAGAATATTGATCATTGTTGTTTTCCCTGAACCAGATGGACCTAGGAATCCAAAAATTTCTCCTTCGTTTATTGAAAAACTAATTTGATTTAATGCAATATTATCTCCAAATCGCTTTATAACTCTTTCTACCTTAATCATTGTATTACCTCTTTCTAATTTATTTTCTAAACCACATCCACCACAACATAGGTACTGGCATAAAAATCATAGTTTCTCCTTTCTATTCTGTTATATCAATTACTTTTACTTTATTTTTAAATTGAGGCGAAATTTTAACTTCTTTGACCTCATTCGGTAGTAACAAAAGTAATTTAAATAGTTTGTCATCTATTGTCACCTTACATAACCTTCGAGTATCTAAACAATTTTTTATTATTAAGTAATTTGACTTTACTTCTTTTTCTTCTAAATGATAGTTAATATTTTCCATGTTATCTCCAAAACAAAATAGCGGCTGTAATAGTTGCTAATGCTGATAAAACCATACTATCTCCTTCTCTGTATTATTGTTATTCCTTACATTGTCTATTGTAATCCTCTACAATAAAAAACAACAGGACATCTTTGTCTACTGACATTTATGTCCTGTTGTTTCAGTTATTGAAAATAATATCTATTATGTACAAATCAAATGTTTGGGAAATCTAGATTTTTTTCCTCTAAAACTTGGTTTTTAAATAAATTATCATTTAAAAACTCTGCTCCCATAATAGCTTTGTCGTAATACTGTAGGGCTTTTTCTTCATTTCCTTTACCATAGAGGTAATACTTTGCTTCTAAATAATCAACTGTGGGTTTTAAACTAGTATCTCCGATGTCAATCATAATTTCTCTTAACATACTCAATATTTCAGGTATAAATTCATGATAAGCGATGTCAAGCTGATAAAGTACTAAACCTATTAGTACCCTTTGAAGCAAGTGAATATAGTTTGTATCATCATAATTTGTTTGAGATACAATATTTAGACAAACTTTGTTTAAAGTTACTTCATCTCGTTCTGCTTTAACCGCTAAAGATAAGAAATACAAGTACAATAGTAGTAGATCATTTGTCGAATATTCTGTTCGCAGCATTGTTTGCTCAAAATACTCTTCAATTAAACCTTCCCCAAATTCAGCGTTTTCAGAAACATACACATCATCAATGGCTTGTAGAACCTCAACTGATACTTGTTCATCCTCAGGCAGTTGGTCATAAAAACGTTCTTGAATTTCTTCAAAGATAGCCTCGCGTTGACGAACCTTTTTTTCATCGCCATGAATAGATTGACGAATCAATTTCGTTTTTAGTTTTAAATACTCTTTAGGAACAATTAACAATCCCTCATCAATTAACTGGGACATCGGAATCCCTAACACTTCAGCTATATAGTCCAGTTTCGCTAAACTGGGCAAATTATTTCCTGTTTCAATTCGGCCCAACTGACGAACAGTAAGATGCTTTTCATCTCCACAAAAGGCTTCTCTACTCAGTCCTTTTTCAGTTCGTAAGGTGCGAATTCGTTTCCCTATTTCCAAATTACTCATAATGACCTCTTTAAATTCTAATTTGATAGTCAAACAACTACTTGTATACGTTTCCATTTTAACACACTTTCCTACAATTTTCAGAAAAAATAATTATAAGGAATAGTTTTAAGCAACTATCTTATATAAGTGCACCATTTCAATAAAGTGTCTGAGGTCTATTTCTACTCAAGTATTCAAAAAAGCGAATTTCAATCGAAATTCGCTTCATAGGAAAGTGTATTAGTATAAATCTTGTATCTTAGTTCAAGTGCCAGATATCTTCGTTGTACTGAGCGATTGTACGGTCAGATGAGAAGAATCCTGCTTTAGAAATGTTAACGATAACTTTATCCAACCATGCGTCACGGTCTTCGTAATCAGCCAACATTTGTTCTTTAACCTTGATGTAGTCTTCCAAGTCAAGAAGAGTCATGAACCAGTCTTTGTTGATCAATTCATTGTAAAGACGTTCCAAGCGTTCTTTGTTTCCAGCTGCAAGAACTGCATCGCTAACGATGAAGTCAACCAATGGTTTGATAGCTTCACGAGCGTAGAATTCGCTTGATTTGTAAGCTGCTTTTGCGTAAAGGTCGATAACAGTTTCTGAATCTTCACCAAAGATGTAGATGTTTTCGTCGCCAACCAACTCAGCGATTTCCACATTAGCACCGTCCATAGTACCAAGAGTCAAAGCTCCGTTCAACATGAATTTCATGTTACCAGTACCTGAAGCTTCTTTAGAAGCAAGTGAGATTTGTTCTGAGATATCACATGCTGGGATAAGGAAGCTTGCTGCAGTAACGTTGTAGTTTTCAACCATAACTACTTGCAAGTGTGGAGCTACTGCTGGATCGTTAGCAATCACTTCTGACATGCAAAGGATCAAGTGGATGATGTCTTGAGCGATTGTGTAGGCTGGAGCTGCTTTACCACCAAAGAAGATTGTGATTGGACGAGCAGGAATGTTACCAGCTTTGATGTCAAGGTATTTGTGGATCACGTACAAAGCGTTCATTTGTTGGCGTTTGTACTCGTGAAGACGTTTGATTTGGATGTCAAAGATAGAGTTTGGATTGATTTCCACACCTTGGTGTTCTTTCAAGTGACGAGCCAATTTACGTTTGTTGTGAGCCTTGATGCTTTCCAATTTTTCTTTGACAGCTGCTTTGTCTTCGTATGACAAGAGTTTCTCAAGCTCATCTGCTTCATGGTGCCAACCTTCTCCAAGAATCTCATCCAAGTAGTGAGACAAGCTTGGGTTAGCATGCATGAGCCAACGACGGAAAGTGATACCGTTTGTTTTGTTGTTGAATTTTTCTGGGTAAAGGTCGTAGAAGGCTTTCAACTCAGAGTTCTTCAAGATTTCAGTGTGAAGTGCTGCTACCCCGTTAACACTGTATCCGTAGTGGATATCCATGTGAGCCATGTGAACACGTCCGCTCTCATCGATGATTTGAACAGCTGGATCTTTCACTTCTGCTTTCACGCGACGGTCCAATTCTTCGATGATTGGTACCAAGTGAGGAACCACTTCTTGCAAGAATTCAAGAGGCCATTTTTCAAGGGCTTCAGCAAGGATTGTGTGGTTAGTGTAGGCAGTCATGCTACGAACGATTGAGATTGCTTCGTCAAGCTCGATACCACGAGCAGTCAAAAGACGGATCAACTCAGGGATAACCATTGATGGGTGAGTATCGTTGATTTGTACAACTGCGTAGTCAGCAAGGTCATGCAAGTTGCTTCCTTTTTCGATTGCTTCTTCGATAATCAATTGCGCACCGTTTGAAACCATGAAGTATTGTTGGAAGATACGGAGCAATTCACCTTGACGATCACTATCATCTGGGTAAAGGAAGAGAGTCAAGTTGCGAGCGATATCTGTCTTGTCGAAGTTGATACCATCTTTAATAATAGAAGAATCAACTGAATCCAAGTCAAACAAACGCAAGCGGTTCTTCGTTTCTGTCTTGTAACCAGGTACATCGATATCGTAAAGAGTAGATGTCAATGTGAAGTGAGCAAATGGTACTTGGTAGCTACGGCTTGAGCGAACCAACCAGTTTTGCTCTGTCAACCATGCGTTTGGAATTGTTTCTTGTTGGTTGTTTTTAAGAACTTGTTGGAAAAGACCGTAGTGGTAGTTAAGACCAACACCGTCACCGTTCAAACCAAGAGTCGCAATTGAGTCGATAAAGCAGGCAGCCAAACGTCCCAAACCACCATTACCAAGAGATGGTTCCAATTCAACTTCTTCTACTTCGATCAAATCTTTACCTGCAGCTGCAAGTTCTTTTTTAACATCGTCGTAAAGACCAAGGTTAATCAAGTTGTTTGACAAAAGTTTACCAATCAAGAACTCAGCTGAGATGTAGTAAACTTTTTTCTTACCAGTGTTAACTGGTTTTTTGCTACTTGCAAGCTTGCTGTAGTTAAGAAGAGCAAGGTAAAGCTCTTCATTGCTACATTCTGCAATGGTTTTATTGTAACGATTTTGTACAAATTCTTGTAGTGATAACATGTTTAAGGTGTCTCCTGATATTGTATTATTTCTTTAATTCTACCAAATTTTCGTTGATTCGGCGATAAATTGTCGTCAAGTCAAGCAAAGTTTCTTCGACAGCTGGTGTCAATTGATCTTCAGTCATACGCCAAGACCAGTTTCCACCAAGGGTAGATGGGAAGTTCATACGAGCTGCCTCATCCAATTCTAGCAAATCTTGCATAGTTGCAATTGCCATGAAGCTAACTGATGAAAAGACTGTACGAAGCATAGCATGTGGCACTGTTTCGTATTCTTTACGGTTAGTGTAGCGAGCCATGTATTCACGAGTCGCATCATCGATCTCGTTACGGTACCAACCAAGGACCGTATTGTTATCGTGTGTTCCTGTGTACATAACTGAGTTAGCAGGTGCCAAGTGTGGGCTATCGATACTTTCGTCTTCTGGGTTGAAGGCAAATTGAAGAATCTTCATTCCTGGGAAGCCAGTACGTTCACGCAATTCGATAACTTCGTCTGTCATGAAACCAAGATCTTCTGCGATGATGTTTAACTCACCAAGTTCTTCCTTAACGGCTGCAAAAAGCTTGTAGCCAGGACCTTTGACCCACTCACCAGGTGCTGCTGTATCGGAACCAGCAGGGATTTCCCAGTAAGATTCGAAACCACGGAAGTGGTCGATACGAACGATGTCGTAGATTTTGAAGCTTTCACGCAAGCGTTCAATCCACCATTTGTAGCCGTCTTTGTCCATTGCTTCCCAGTCATAGATTGGGTTACCCCAAAGTTGACCAGTTGCAGAAAATTCATCTGGTGGGCATCCTGCGATGCAAGTCGCCTTACCGTTGACATCTGTCTTGAAGAGATGTGGATTTGCCCACATATCGCTTGAATCTTCCGCTACGTAGATTGGCATGTCCCCAACGATTTCGATGTGGTTGTCGTTAGCGTAGGCTTTCAATTTCAACCATTGTTGGAAGAAGAAGTATTGAGTCACACGGTGGTAAACCAACTTGTCTGCCAATTGCTCACGGTAGCTTTCAAGTGCTGAAGCTTTGCGAGCACGAGCATCTGCATCTGGCCATTCAGTCCAAGCAAGATTTTCAAAATGTTCTTTGATAGCCATATACTCAGCAAAGAGCTCAAGCCATGATTGGTTGTCTTGAGCAAATTTCTCAAAATCTTTGACATCTCCGACTTCCAAGAAACGTTTTACAGCTTTTTCTAAAAGAGGACGACGTGCATAGTAGATTTTAGCATAGTCAACTTCAGACGCATCGCTACCAAAGTCAACTCCTTCAAGGTCACTTGCTTCCAACAAACCCTGCTCCACCAAGATATCCAAATCGATAAAATGAGTGTTCCCTGCGAAGGCTGAGAAAGACTGGTAAGGAGAATCTCCGTAACTAGTTGTTCCTAGTGGAAGGATTTGCCAGTAACGTTGTTTTGTACGAACCAAGAAATCAACGAAGTCGTAAGCACTTTTACCAAATGATCCGATTCCGTATGCTCCTGGAAGAGAAGAAATGTGCATCAACACACCACTTTGACGTTTTTTCATAATAAGCACCTCATGTGTTTATAGTTAGATATTACATTTTTACGAACGCAAACGTTTGCGCTATTATAAGTATATCTCATTTTTTTGATAAATGCAAGCGGTTTTAAAAAACTTTTTTGATTATTTTTTTAAAAGTTTTTCTTCATACTTGTATATATATTCTTTATAAAAAAATAAAACCTTATAGAAAACTTCCCTTATTCCATCTCGAAACATATTGAGCCTATTTCCCATATCTAGAGCGAGCAATCGTTTTCTCTCTATTTGAATTATTCATAGGGGAAAAATATTTTATAATCTTTCTTCTATTATATAGCGTTTAAGCGTTTACCTTTCTGCCAAATTTTTTAAAATTTTTTCAAAAAAATGCTTGCAACCGTTTTCTATTTGTGTTATACTAGTCCCATAAAGGAAAACGTTTGCGTTTCCTCATTATAAAATTTGTTATTCTTTAGGAGGAATACACTATGTCATCTAAATTCATGAAGAGCGCTACTGTGCTTGGAACTGTTACACTTGCTAGCTTGCTTTTGGTAGCTTGTGGAAGCAAACCTGCTGAAAAAGCTGCTGATGCTGGTTCATCTGCAGGGAAAGAAATCACTCTTTACGTTGAAGACCAATACAAAACTTTCGCTGAAACAGTTGCTAAAGCTTACGAAAAAGAGTCAGGAACAAAAGTTAACATCAAATCTGGTGACCAACTTGGTGGTCTTGACAAACTTTCTCTTGACAACCAATCAGGTCAAGCTGCTGACGTTATGATGGCACCATACGACCGTGTAGGTAGCCTTGGTACTGACGGACAACTTTCAGAAGTTAAATTGAGCGACGGCGCTAAAACAGATGATAAAACTAAATCTCTTGTAACAGCTGCTGACGGTAAAGTTTACGGTGCTCCTGCCGTTATCGAGTCACTTGTTATGTACTACAACAAAGACTTGGTAAAAGAAGCTCCAAAAACTTTTGCTGACTTAGAAAACCTTGCTAAAGATAGCAAATACGCATTCGCTGGAGAAGATGGAAAAACTTCTGCTTTCCTAGCTGACTGGACAAACTTCTACTTTGCATACGGACTTCTTGCTGGTAACGGTGCATACGTATTCGGACAAAACGGTAAAGACGCTAAAGACATCGGTCTTGCAAACGATGGTTCTATCGCAGGTATCAACTACGCTAAATCTTGGTATGAAAAATGGCCTAAAGGTATGCAAGATACTGCAGGTGCTGCAAACTTGATCCAAACTCAATTCCAAGAAGGTAAAACAGCTGCTATCATTGATGGACCTTGGAAAGCTCAAGCCTTCAAAGACGCTAAAGTAAACTACGGTGTTGCAACTATCCCAACTCTTCCAAACGGAAAAGACTACGCAGCATTCGGTGGTGGTAAAGCTTGGATCATCCCATCAAGCACTAAGAACCTTGAAGGAGCACAAAAATTTGTAGACTTCCTTGTTTCAACTGAACAACAAAAAGCCTTCTACGATGCAACTAACGAAATCCCAGCTAACACTGAAGCTCGTTCATACGCTGAAGGTAAAAACGATGAGTTGACAACAGCTGTTATCAAACAGTTCAAGAACGCTCAACCAATGCCAAACATCTCTCAAATGTCTGCAGTTTGGGAACCAGCTGCTAACATGCTCTTTGACTCTGTAAGCGGTAAGAAAGACGCTAAAACAGCTGCTAACGATGCTGTAACATTGATCAAAGAAACAATCAAACAAAAATTTGGTGAATAAAAAATTTGTTCAAGGGGGGTGGAATTCAAATCCCCCTTTGAATTTATCAATAGAAAAACATATATAGTTTAGGTTTTGATTAGAAACCAGTATCCTATGAAAGGAGTTATTATGGAAAAGCAACAACCTAGTAAAGCAGCCCTGCTGTCTATCATTCCTGGGTTAGGACAGATTTACAATAAACAAAAAGCCAAAGGTTTTATCTTCCTTGGTGTAACCATCGTATTTGTCCTTTATTTCCTAGCACTTGCAGCCCCTGAATTAAGCAATCTCATCACTCTTGGTGACAAGCCAGGTCGTGATAATTCCCTCTTTATGCTGATTCGCGGTGCCTTCCATTTAATCTTTGTAGTCGTTTATGTGCTCTTTTATTTCTCAAATATTAAAGATGCACATACAATTGCAAAACGTATTAACAATGGAATTCCAGTACCACTTACGCTAAAAGATATGATCAAAGGAATCTATGAAAATGGCTTCCCTTACCTCTTGATCATTCCATCTTATGTTGCCATGACTTTTGCGATTATCTTCCCAGTTATCGTAACCTTGATGATTGCCTTTACCAACTACGACTTCCAGCACTTGCCACCAAACAAATTGTTGGACTGGGTTGGTTTGACCAACTTTACGAATATCTGGAGCTTGAGTACCTTCCGTTCTGCCTTTGGTGCCGTTCTTTCTTGGACCATCATCTGGGCTTTGGCTGCCTCAACTTTACAAATCGTCATCGGTATCTTCACAGCTATCATTGCTAACCAACCATTTATCAAAGGAAAACGTATCTTTGGTGTTATTTTCCTTCTTCCTTGGGCTGTCCCAGCCTTCATCACTATCTTGACATTCTCAAACATGTTTAACGATAGTGTAGGAGCTATCAACACTCAAGTATTGCCAATCTTGGCTAAATTCCTTCCTTTCCTTGATGGGGCTCTTATTCCTTGGAAAACAGACCCAACTTGGACTAAGATTGCCCTGATTATGATGCAAGGTTGGCTTGGATTCCCATACATCTACGTTTTGACTTTGGGTATCTTGCAATCTATTCCTAACGACCTTTACGAAGCAGCTTATATTGACGGTGCCAATGCTTGGCAAAAATTCCGCAACATCACTTTCCCAATGATCTTGGCCGTTGCGGCACCTACTTTGATCAGCCAATACACCTTCAACTTTAACAACTTCTCTATCATGTACCTCTTCAATGCTGGAGGACCTGGTAGTGTCGGTGGTGGAGCTGGTTCAACCGATATCTTGATCTCATGGATTTACCGTTTGACAACTGGTACATCTCCTCAATACTCTATGGCGGCAGCTGTTACCTTGATTATCTCTATCATTGTCATCTCAATCTCTATGATCGCATTCAAGAAACTACACGCATTTGATATGGAGGACGTCTAAGATGAATAACTCAATCAAACTCAAACGTAGACTGACTCAAACCCTTACTTACCTCTACTTGATTGGCCTTTCAATCGTGATTATCTATCCACTGTTGATTACTATCATGTCAGCCTTCAAGACTGGTAACGTAGTAGCCTTCAAACTAGACAGCAACGTTGACTTTAGTTTTGCTAACTTCCAAGGGCTCTTCTCTGAAACCTTGTACGGTACTTGGTACCTCAACACTTTGATTATCGCCTTGATTACCATGGCTGTTCAAACAAGTATCATCGTACTTGCTGGTTATGCCTACAGCCGTTACAACTTCTTGGCTCGTAAACAAAGTTTGGTCTTCTTCTTGATTATCCAAATGGTGCCAACCATGGCCGCTTTGACAGCCTTCTTCGTTATGGCACTTATGTTGAACGCCCTTAACCACAGCTGGTTCCTCATCTTCCTCTACGTTGGTGGAGGTATCCCGATGAATGCTTGGCTCATGAAAGGCTACTTCGATACAGTGCCAATGTCTCTAGACGAATCTGCAAAACTAGACGGTGCAGGACATTTCCGCCGCTTCTGGCAAATTGTTCTTCCACTTGTTCGCCCAATGATTGCTGTACAAGCTCTCTGGGCTTTCATGGGACCGTTCGGAGACTATATCCTCTCTAGTTTCTTGCTTCGTGAGAAAGAATACTTTACTGTTGCCGTTGGTCTCCAAACCTTCGTTAACAATGTGAAAAACATGAAGATTGCCTACTTCTCAGCAGGTGCTATCCTCATCGCCCTTCCAATCTGTATTCTCTTCTTCTTCCTACAAAAGAACTTTGTTTCAGGACTTACAAGTGGTGGCGACAAGGGATAATCTATCCCTGCCACCCTTTTCTTATTGCTACAAAATATATACTAACAACAAGCAATTTACCCCCTAGACTTGAAATAAAGCACATTTCTCTATATAATAATACTCATATAGAAAACACCTTTTAGAAAGATACAAATGCTTCCATATCCATTTTCATATTTTTCAAGTATTTGGGGATTTCGTAAGCCCCTGTCCAAACGTTTCGGACTCAACTGGTTTCAACTACTCTTTACCAGTATCTTCCTTATCAGCTTGTCTATGGTACCCATTGCCATCCAAAACAGCTCCCAGGAGACTTATCCCCTAGAAACCTTTATCGATAACGTCTATGAACCATTAACAGATGAGGTGGTTCAGAATCTCTCTGAACATGCTAGAATTATTGATGGTAAGTTAACTTATACAGGAACAGCTAGTCAAGCGCCTTCTCTTGTGATTGGTCCAAGTCAAAGCAAGGAGTTACCGAAGGACTTGCAACTGCATTTCGATACGAATGAGCTCGTCATCAGCAAGGAAAGCAAGGAACTGACTCGCATCTCTTACCGAGCCATTCAGACTGAGAGTTTCAAAAGCAAAGATAGCTTGACCCAAGCGATTTCTAAAGACTGGTATCAGCAGAATCGTGTCTATATTAGTCTCTTCCTAGTTCTCGGTGCTAGCTTCCTCTTTGGTTTGAATTTCTTCATTGTCTCTCTAGGAGCTAGTCTTCTCCTTTATATCACTAAGAAATCACGCCTCTTTTCATTTAGAACCTTTAAAGAGTGCTACCATTTTATCTTGAACTGTTTAGGATTACCAACTCTGATTACACTTATTTTGGGATTATTTGGCCAAAATATGTCAAACCTCATCACTGTACAAAATATTCTTTTTGTTCTATACCTGGTCACTATTTTTTATAAAACGCATTTTCGTGATCCAGATTACCATAAATAGGAGATTTTTATGCCCGTTACGATTAAAGATGTGGCCAAGGCTGCTGGTGTTTCACCTTCAACCGTAACCCGTGTTATTCAAAATAAATCAACCATTAGCGACGAAACTAAAAAACGCGTTCGCAAGGCTATGAAGGAGCTCAATTACCACCCCAACCTCAATGCTCGTAGCTTGGTAAGCAGTTATACCCAAGTTATTGGCTTGGTGCTTCCTGACGACTCAGATGCCTTCTATCAAAATCCTTTCTTCCCATCTGTTCTCCGTGGCATTGCCCAAGTCGCTTCTGAAAATCACTACGCCATTCAGATTGCGACAGGTAAAGATGCCAAAGAGCGTCTTAAAGCTATTTCTCAGATGGTCTATGGTAAGCGTGTAGATGGTTTGATTTTCCTTTATGCTGAAGAGGAAGATCCCCTGGTCAAACTGGTGGCTGATGAACAGTTCCCCTTCCTCATTCTAGGAAAATCCATTTCACCCTTTATCCCTCTTGTCGATAATGACAATGTCCAAGCTGGTTTGGATGCAACCGAATATTTCATCAAAAAAGGATGCAAACGAATTGCCTTTATCGGAGGTTCTAAGAAACTCTTCGTTACACAAGACCGTCTAACTGGTTACGAATCCGCGCTCAAGCAATACAAACTGCCTCTTGATGACAATCTGACCTACTTTGCAAATGAATTTCTAGAAGAAAAAGGATATCAATTTAGTCAACTTCTCTTTCAGCATGACCCACAAATCGATGCTATCATCACAACCGATAGCCTCCTAGCTGAAGGAGTCTGTGATTATATCGCTAAGCACCAACTGGATGTCCCTGTTCTCAGCTTTGACTCGGTCAATCCCAAGCTCAACTTGGCAGCCTATGTTGATATCAATAGTTTGGAACTTGGTCGTGTTTCCCTTGAAACCATCCTCCAGATTATCAACGATGCTAAAAGTAATAAACAAATTTGTTACCGTCAGTTGATCGCCCACAAAATTATCGAAAAATAAAAACCAGCTCGCGCTGGTTTTTTTGATCACTAATTATCTGTTTCAACGAACCGTCCCAAAATATGAACATTCTCCGAGACAGAGACGAAGGCGCTTGGATCCACCTGTTTCATAATTTGTTTAAATTCATTAAACTCTGCACGTGTAATGACAGTAATTAAAACTGCCTTTCTCTCGTGATTATAGGTTCCTTCTGCATCGTGGATCATGGTTGCTCCGCGGTGCAATTTTTTATGGATTTTCTCAATTACCTTATCTGGATGATTGGTCACAATCATGGCCTGCATGCGTTTTTGCTTGGTAAAGACCGCATCTGTCACACGGCTAGAGACAAAGATGGTAATCATAGAGTAGAGAGCATATTTCCAACCAAAGGTCAAACCTGCTATCAGCATGATAGTCCCATTTACCAAGAAAGAAATACTACCAACATTCTTACCCGTTTTCTTGCGAATGGTAAGACTGACGATATCCGTCCCACCACTGGAGATATTGTTTCGAAGAGCAAAACCAATCCCCAAGCCCATAACAACACCCCCAAAAAGGGCATTGATAATGGGATCCTCCGTCAAGGTCGCCACAGGGACAAACTGGATAAAGAAGGAACTCATGGATACCGTGATAAAGGTAAAGATGGTGAACTTATGCCCAATCTGATACCAAGCCAAGACCATCAAAGGGAAATTAATAGCATAGAAAGCCAATGAGATTGGAATATGAAAACCAAACCAGTGATTACTCAAGGCAGAGATAATCTGTGCCAGACCTGTCGCACCACTCGAATACACATGTCCTGGTTGGAAAAAGAAATTGACCGCTACTGCTGATAAAAAACCATAGACCAGAGAAGCCGAAATCTTCTCATCATATTTTTCGCGAGAGATGCTTTGTAAGACACGTAAAATTTTTATCTGATGAGCAAAGCGGCGCAGATAATAGCGCCACCGCTTAATTCGTTTTGCTTGTTTCATCTTCTTCTACTTGTAAGCTGAGTTCCTCTAGTTGTTTGAGAGCTACTGTTGAAGGAGCTTGTGTCATTGGGTCAGTTGCCTTGTTGTTCTTAGGAAAGGCAATAACTTCACGGATATTTTCTTCTCCTGCTAAGAGCATGACAAATCGGTCAAGCCCGATAGCCAAACCACCGTGTGGTGGGAAACCATAGTCCATGGCTTCAAGAAGAAAGCCAAACTGATCATTTGCTTCTTCAGATGAAAAACCAAGAGCCTTGAACATGCGTTCTTGAAGGTCTTTTTGGTTGATACGAAGGCTACCACCACCAAGCTCATAACCGTTCAAGACGATATCGTAAGCAATGGCACGAACCTTAGCCAAATCACCTTCTAATTCGTGAGCAGTCTCTTCCTGTGGAAGGGTGAACGGATGGTGGGCGCTCATGTAACGGCCTTCTTCTTCAGACCATTCAAACATTGGCCAGTCAACCACCCAAAGGAAGTTGAATTTATCGTTATCAATCAAACCAAGCTCTTTGGCAATACGTCCACGAAGGGCACCAAGAGTTGCATTGGCCACTTCAAGCGTATCTGCCACAAAGAGAACCAAATCCTTATCTTCAAGAGCAAGCGCTGTTGTCAATTCTGCTTGGATGCCAGTCAAGAACTTAGCAACTGGTCCATTTAATTCTCCATCAACAACCTTGACCCAAGCAAGACCTTTGGCACCATATTGTTTGGCTACTTCTGTCATCTTGTCGATGTCTTTACGTGAATAGTTGTCCGCAGCTCCTTTGACCACAATGGCTTTTACAGCAGGTGCTTCTGAAAAGACTTTAAAGTCTACACCTTTGACCACTTCTGTCAAGTCTTGAAGCAACATGTCAAAACGAGTATCTGGCTTGTCAGAACCGTAAAGAGCCATAGCGTCATCGTATTTCATACGAGGGAATGGAAGCGTCACTTCAATGCCTTTAGTTTCTTTCATGACGCGCGCAATCAAACCTTCTGTGATATCTTGGATTTCTTGCTCAGTAAGGAAGGACGTTTCCAAGTCGACCTGAGTAAACTCAGGCTGGCGGTCTCCACGCAAGTCTTCATCACGGAAACATTTTACGATTTGATAATAACGGTCAAAACCAGCATTCATCAAGAGCTGTTTCGTGATTTGTGGACTTTGAGGAAGAGCGTAGAAATGCCCTTTATTAACACGAGATGGCACCAAGTAGTCACGCGCCCCTTCAGGAGTTGACTTAGAAAGGAATGGTGTCTCCACGTCGATAAACTCCAACTCATCCAAGTAGTTGCGGATAGAGTGGGTCACTTTAGCACGAAGTTTAAGATTTTCCAACATTTCTGGACGACGAAGGTCAAGGTAACGGTAACGCAAACGTGTATCGTCATTGGCCTCAATGCCATCCTTAATCTCAAATGGGGTTGTCTTAGCTGTATTAAGCACTGTCAGAGCTGTCACGTTTAACTCAACTGCACCAGTTGGCAACTTATCATTGGCTTGCTCACGCGCAGCGACCTGACCAGTCACCTCGATAACAAATTCGCTACGAAGGCTTTCAGCTGTTGCCATGACCTCTGCAGATACTTTTTCAGGGTTAATAACCAACTGCATGATTCCTTCACGGTCACGAAGGTCGATAAAAATCAAACCACCAAGGTCACGACGACGGCCAACCCATCCTTTCAAGGTAATTTCTTGTCCGATGTGTTCCTCACGAACACGACCAGCATACATACTACGTTTCATTGTTTCTCTCCTCTTTTATTCTGTTACTATTTTACCATAAAAGCGCAGGCTCTTCATGAAAATCAGCAGAAAAGTTTGCCAGTCTTTAAAAAACAAATGAAGGACCTAAAAATTAACGCCAATACAAAAATCCGATGAACATCATCGGACTCTCTTATTTTGAATTGTTGCCTGCTTTACGCTTTTCAGCAATTTCGGCTGCCTTTCGAGGCAAGACAATTTCCGTTGTATAAGCTGTCCCAAAACGCCAGATACCGGCAATAGGGGCAAAGACCACTGCTAAATGGCTATAAAAGAAATCGCCCTTAAAGGCATAAGCTAGCGCCCCAATGATGAAAAATAGAACGACTGCTTGAATCACTGCTAATAAAATTACTCGTTTCATGTGACCTCCTGACTCTATTATAGCATGAGTATCATCAAAAAGCCGACTAAATTATTCAAAGCGTGGAGAGAAATACTGTAGACCAGACCTTTTCTGCTAATATAAGCCAAGCCCAAGCTAAAACCAAGGCTAAAATAGACAAAAAATTGTTGCACATCACCTGGGAAATGAATCAAGGCAAATAAAACACTAGTTCCCAGAAGGAAAAGCAGAGTTTGTTTGCTATTGTCCTGCTTAGGAAATAGATAGCGTGCCAGCATTCCTCTATAGATAAGTTCTTCCGTCAAAGGAGCAAAGACCACTACCATAAAGAAACCAAAGACAGGCTGAGCAACTGTCAGCTGTGATACAATTTGTTGATTGACCGACGGATCATCTGGTAAAAAGAACTGGGCTGTAATCGCCACTAGCAAAACCAGAGCAGGCAACCAGATATAACGATTAAAAACCGTCGTCTGGATGCTAACCTTTTCTGTCTGATACCATCTGTAAACTCCATAAACATAGGCCCCTGACAGGACGACATAAAGTGGTAAGACTCCAAAGATTGAAGCCCCTAGTCCAAGAGCTGACAGCGCCATGCTCTGAACCAGACCATAGATAAAGTAAAAGGATAGAATGGCTAGAAGAAACCAGCCAAGGTTTTTAAGTAGTTTCATAAAGGTCTCCTATCTTGCTTTATAGCTATTTTTCAATACAAAGAGGTTCGCTATTCCTAACACAAGTACCCATGCAAGTAACATGCCGATATTAGAAAAGGATATTTCTCCACCTTTTTGATTTAAAAGATTTACAATAGGACCGACGAACGAGTAATCTAACACTTTCTGAGCCGTATCATTTTGAAGAGCAATTATAGGTAAAAAAGAGACAATTAACATAGGGAAGATACTATAAACTTGCGCTTTAGATTGAGTATCTGAAACCGCACCGATTAGAAGGTTGAGAAAAATAATACTAATAGTTGCTAGGAGCAAATAGATAACGTAGGCAAATAAATAACCAGATACATCTACTCTAAGATAGATGGGAAGTGCAATCATAGCAAGCAACATTATCAGAATAGGGAGAACGAGCATACTGAAAGTATATTCTGTTGCTGTCACACCACTTAGAATGAGTGATTTAAGATTTCGTTTTTCCTTATCTTCTGCCATCATAATCGATACCATATAACCACTTCCCATACTCAAGACCATGGTCAAACTCGTAGAGAGGAGAAACATACTCAATTCTCCATTCTTATTCATGAATTCATTATATAGAACAGCAATACCAAAAGGCATCAATAGACTCGCCAACAAAGTTGAATTGCTGATAAGAACTTGTACTCTTAACCATAGTAGGGCATTTAATTTTCTAAACATCTAACTTTTCTCCTGTCAATCTGATAAAGATTTCTTCTAGTGTTGGCTCACAAGAGTGAACCACCATCAAATCTGTCGTGTCTAAATGTGGCAATTCTTCAAATGGAACTATCTGTTCTCGTCCATCATTATAAACCACACGTACTTTCTTATCCACATGGTACTTCTGGATGATATCTTGCGGACTTCCATACTCTATTAAGTTTCCCTTATTTAAAAGAGATAAGCGATCACAAAGCAGAGTTGCTTCATTCATATCGTGCGTGGTCAGAAAGATAGTTGTCCCCGCCTGCTTTAATTCTTGAAGTAGGGTATGAATCATCTTAGATGTTGTAGGGTCTAAGCCACTGGTTGGCTCATCTAAAAAGAGAATCTTAGGAGCATTCAGAAGGGCACGAGCCAAGAACATTCGTTGTTTCATTCCAGTAGATAGTTTTTCTGCGATAATATCTTTAGCATCTGCCAATCCAACCTGTTGGAGCACCTGATTTACTCTATCTGACTTGAGACCATATAACTTAGCGTAAATGAGCAGATTTTTGTAAAGACTCATCTTTTCATAAAAGCCACTGCCATCACTAACAATACCAATTTGTTCCAAATCATTTGAGGTTAAATCTTGAGAGTTCTTGCCTAACAAAACTGTTTTACCTTGATCTGCAGCCAACTGACCTGTCAAGACATTGATCATGGTTGTTTTACCTGAGCCAGAAGGGCCAAGAAAACCAAAGATTTCACCTTCCTTAATCTCAAAAGAAATCTGATGAAGAGCTTTTTTGCTCCCAAAACTTTTGCTTACATTTTCAACACGAATCATAGAAACTCCTTTATTTGAAATAGCGTTTTACCATAGGTAACTGCATCACATTGATATAAATATGGATAGCTCCGACAAGCAAGAAGGCTAGTAACTGAATCTCTCCTGTCAAGAAAGAAATGATAATAAGAAAAACATATAAGGCTGGTAAGACATATTGGTTTAATTGGAATAAAATTCGAAAACTCTGTTCCAAATTAGCCTGGCGCTCCCCTTCATCATAGGAATTTATATAGTCCAAGACATCCTTTGGTGTAGAGAAAAGAGCCAAATCAAACTGACGCACAATCGCAATTGTTTTAAAAAGAGATTTTTGAGCGATTAAGGATAGCACAAAGACTAAGAAAGAGAGGGAAAATGTTTGGTGGTCTGTATGCAATATAACCACTTCATTTAATGAGAGAAAAATAGACAATGAAATTGCTACGCTTGCAATATTAAAAGCAATGGTTCCAAACTCGAGATTCCGATACATCTGCACATAATAGGTTTCATTCAGATCATCATCCATTTCCTCTTGATACAAGGAATGAAATTTTCTGCTTTTCTTTAGGAAATTGAAAGTCAAAAAAAGAATAATGACGGCTAGTAGTAAACTGATAGCTGATAGCCATGGTATCAAGGGTTTTACATCTAACATAATTCCGTTGGATTCGGCATCTGCCTTAAACATCCCTACAAACATGCCCAAGAAACCTCCCAAGACAATAGACATCAAAAATAACAATCCACCTTTCTTTTTCTTTTTCATATTCATTCTCCTTTTTCACTTGCTAGATTTTTGGATTTCTTTTCAATCCAGTCAATTACTGGGATGAGGGCAAAGTAGGCCCAAATAAATTGGTCGCTGTAATAGAGATCAAACCATCCTAGATTTGTTCCAATTAGTAGACACATGCTGACTAATAGAGCTATGGCAACTACATAATAGATTACTTTATACTTATTCATCATTTTTCTCCTTTTTCTTTAACCAATTGAAAATGGATAAGAGGATTAAATTAATCCAAAACAAATACTTACTTTCAACAAAATAGAACCACCCCAGTAATGTTCCAATCATAGCGAAAGCATTCACAATGAGGACAAGAACACTCATATAATAAATCACTTTATACTTGTTCATCACTCGTCCTCCTCCAAGCGAAATACCGATTCGACTGTTTCATTGAAAATCTGAGATATTTTCAAGGCAATCACAACGGACGGGGTGTATTCGTCCCGTTCTAGTAGGCTAATGGTCTGTCTGGAAACTTCTGCCAACTTGGCTAGTTCGGTTTGATTGAGACCATCGCGAGCCCGAAGCTCTTTTAGACGATTTTTTAGTTGCATGTTACACACCTACTCTCCGTCAAATTCAACGGCTTGGATATCCTCAATACGTTGCAACTTGAATTTTTCTTTCCCATTTTTATCAACGCTACGTAGTTTGACCCATTCCTCGTCAACATCCACAACTTCCCAGTTATCTGGCTCAATATACACTCCTGTTATAATTGGTTTCTTTCCAATCATTTCTTGCAATAATCTCGACATTTCTGCGTTTCCTTTCTCTTTTCGCTCAAGCTTTTTGATTTTATTCTCTAGTTTCTTGATTTTTTTAGAATTATTAGAATAAAAGAAAATCATAAATAGAATAAATACTACCCACATCATAGCTCCTTTCTGCTTCCTATTTCTTAACTTGAATTTATTGTAACACATCTTTTTCTTTTTGACAAGCATATTTGTCAAAAAGTTTATGATTTTTGTCATTTTGCAAAAGAAAAAGGTCAGGAGTGGGTTCCTGACCAGTTTATCTATCATTAAAAGCCTAATTTTTCAAAGATTTCTGAGAAGTTTTGGCTGATAGCATCAAGTGATACTTGCACTTCTTCTCGGGTTTGGTTGTTCTTGACTGTCACTTGTCCGCTTTCGACTTCGCTCTCGCCTAGGGTGATAAGAGTCTTAGCCGCAAAGACATCGGCTGACTTGAACTGAGCTTTGAGTTTACGGTTGAGGTAATCACGCTCTGCTTTGAAACCTTGTTGGCGAAGAGCTTGTACCAACTCCAATGCCTTAACATTTGCTCCTTCACCCAAGACCGCGATATAGACATCTAGGGCATTTTCGATAGGGAGGATCACACCTTGCTTTTCAAGAATGAGAAGCAGGCGCTCTACACCAAGTCCAAAACCAAATCCAGCGGTTTCAGGACCACCAAAGTAAGCAACCAAACCATCATAGCGACCACCCGCACAGACTGTCAAGTCATTGCCCTCGATCTCAGTAATGAACTCGAAAATGGTGTGGTTGTAGTAGTCCAAACCGCGCACCATATTGGTATCAATGATATAGTCTACTCCAAGATTTTCCAACATCTGACGCACAGCATCAAAATGAGCTTGGCTTTCTTCATCAAGGAAGTCCAAGATAGACGGCGCATTCTCTACTGCTACCTTGTCTTCTTTTTCCTTAGAATCCAAGACACGGAGAGGATTTTCCTCCAAACGACGTTGGCTATCCTTAGACAAGGTCTCCTTAAGCGGTGTCAAATAATCAATCAAAGCCTGACGATAGGCGGCACGGCTCTCAGGATTTCCAAGAGTGTTAAGGTGCAATTTGACACCTTGGATACCGATTTCTTTCAAGAAATGGGCTGCCATCGCGATTGTTTCCACATCAGTAGCTGGATTGCTAGAACCAAAGCACTCGACACCAATCTGGTGGAACTGGCGCAAACGCCCTGCCTGTGGACGCTCATAGCGGAACATAGGGCCCATGTAGTAGAACTTACTTGGCTTTTGCACTTCTGGAGCGAAGAGTTTATTTTCCACATAAGAACGGACAACTGGCGCTGTTCCTTCTGGACGGAGGGTAATATGACGGTCACCCTTGTCATAGAAATCGTACATTTCCTTGGTCACGATATCCGTTGTATCTCCGACAGAGCGACTGATAACCTCGTAGTGCTCAAAAATAGGCGTGCGCACTTCTGCATAGTTATAGCGCTTGAAAATTTCACGGGCAAAGCCCTCAACGTACTGCCATTTGGCAGACTCAGCAGGTAAAATATCCTGCGTTCCTTTTGGTTTTTGTAATTTCATAGGGAATCCTCTTTAAACTTAATAGTCTTATTTTACCATAAATAGAGGGATTAAAACAGTAAGAAAAAAAATTAGGATTTATACTCAATGAAAATCAAAGAGCAAACTAGGAAACTAGCCGCAGGTTGCTCAAAACAGTGTTTTGAGGTTGTGGATAGAACTAACGAAGTCAGTAACATATCTACGGCAAGGCAACGCTGACGTGGTTTGAAGAGATTTTCGAAGAGTATTAGATATCATTTTTGAGATTAATAACTGTCAAAAGAATAGCTAGCAAGGAAAGACCAACAAATAGCATCCAAGTCAACTGTATATTCCATATGGCTACTAGTGAAAAACAAGCTGTTCCCACAGGTATGGATAAGGTAAACAATAAACCTAAAAAATTACTGGTACGAGCTAGAACCTCTGGAGCTAGATTTTTCAGGAGCAAGGCACTAATCTTTGGTTGAACTTTACCAGACACATACAGAGTTGAACAGATAAATAGTAAACCAAGTACGACTTGATTGAATAAATTAGCTAGACCAACTAGACTGAGTCCTACGGTCACCCACATCATCAATCTAGGCAAGGACTGCTTCCCAAAATAATCATTGCCCGTAAGGCTACTGATGATGATTGCTAACAAAGCACAGAATTGACTGATAAATAATGCCTCTGTGTAAGAAAAGTCCAAAAGAGAATGGCTCAAAAAGAAGATGTTATAGATGCTTCCTAAAGCGCCACCCAAGGCATTGATAAGCAAGACAGCACAGAGCATAAAACCAAAGTTTTTCTGTCCACCTTTAAGAAAAACAAGACGTAAATTTCGATAAATCGTTAGGAACTGCTCTTTGATAGATAGCTTCTCATTTTTTAGTGATTTACCATCAGCAGATGACATTGACAGGCTTAATTTGCTTTTTCCTAAAAAGAGAATCACGGCTGATACGAGGAAAAAACAGGCATTGATTCCCGCAACGAGAGAAAAATTATTGACCGATAGCCCTAAGAGCCAGACTCCGAAAGCTTGACCACCAATGGCTGAAATATAGGTGATGAACTGGTTAAAAGAATAAGCTTCCATCAGATCCTCTTCAGCTACTTTTTCCTTAACGAGAGGCATGCGCAAACCACCAGCAAAATCACTGATGACATCACTAATGACATTGATTAAACACAGGCTAGAAAAGGCAAATAGACTAGCTTGCTGAACAACTAGGGCTGCCAGAAAAAATAAAACCGCCTGAAACAAACCGCTGTAAGTCATCCATTTGACCTTGTCCCTCGTGTAATCTGCCCGAATCCCTACAAAAACTGTAAAGAAAGTCGGAAGAATCATGACAATATTCGCCATAGCAACCGCAAAAGAGGCTTGTGGCAGGGTCGATGCATAAACGATAAATACCAGGTTAAAAATCGAAGCACCAAAAGCATTGAAGAAGCGTGACAAAGTCAAGAGTCGATAAGCTTGATTTCTAAACAATAATTTCATAGGTAATCTCCCTTCTTGTTATAATTCCTATATGAAGTATGACAATAGTATAGCACTTAGAAATTTAAAAGGAAAACTTTTGAATATATGCAACAAAAAAATGAGTAAAAAGAAACGATAGAATTTTTGTAATGACATGAGAGAGGACAAGAGTTCTATCGCTTCAAATTTTAAATTATTTTCTTAGTTTGCAGATATTCAACAATCGGTCGTTTTTCTATAGTATTCGGCAGATTTGTGACAGCCAAGCATCTCAAAAATACGGACAGCATCTTCCATCTTTTTCTTCCCTTCCTTGACTCTGCCTTGCTTGCTATCAAGAAGACCTTCAGCCCACAAATAGACAATTCGGAAATAGGTCTCATTTTCATTGTAGAAATGCTCTTTAATGACACGTTTAAAATAAGAGGCATTGGTGAATTCTTCACACTCAATACTGGCTAAAAAACCATTCAATAGCATAGTGTGAAAAAGATTTCTGTTTCCAGACATTTCCATTAGAAAATCAGATTTGCGGACCATTTCTCGTACATATCTAGTAAAAAGGGAAACAGATAAAAACGGAGAACTAACTGAGAACAAATTGAGTTCATAGATTCCCCAAATTTCAGTAGAAAACAAGTAGTCATGAAGGACTTTCCCTTCCTCTGCCGTTAACTCTACCCTTTCATCCAGACTCTTCATATAAGACTTGATAATAATGGCATTTAAAATATGTTTCTGTTTGTTTTGAGAATGGGCATGCTTTTGATATTCCTTGCGATACAAGTCTTCAAGAGGTGCTATATTCTTTATATCCAAGACATCTGTGATTTCTTTTCTCAACTCAGAATCTGTATCATACTGAAAACCTCTAGCTAGAAAGAGGATTTCCTCTACACTAGCAGATATATTTTCTAGGGCAAATAGAAACTTTTCCACCGAAAGCTCACTCTGGCCAGTTTCAAAGCGGGATAACATGGAGGGCGAAAATTGTCCCCCAGTCGCCTGTCTCAGCGAGATATTTCTTGACTCTCGTAATTGTCTAAAGACTTTTCCAATCTGCTCCATAGACTTCCCCTTGATTCCGTATTTTCTTCATTTTATCATATTTTTCAGAAAATTCATCAAAAACTTGCCAAATTGTCAGAATTATGAGAAAATAGAGGATATTTATCACGTGGAGGGACTGTAATGAGAGACGATATCAAAATCAATGACCGTGCTTTGGCCTTGCAAGACCAAATTATCGAAAAACTAGAGAAGGTTTTTGATACAGATGTGGAATTGGATGT